>JBOGNS010000149.1:0-13905 GCA_050747305.1 Candidatus Acidiferrales bacterium
CCATGCGCATGTTGAAGGAGCAGGCCCGCCGAACTCCGCCGCCGCAGTGGGTACGCGTGGTCGGCGGCTTTACGCACCACCAGTTCGCCGAAAAACGCTTGCCGACCTTAAAGGAAATCAACGATGCAGCGCCGGATACCCCGGTCTTCATTCTTCATTTGTATGACCGCGCCCTGCTCAACAGGGCCGCACTCCGTGCGGTTGGCTACGACAAGGAAGTGCCCTCGTTTCCTGCCTCCGAAGTCGAACGCGACAGCCACGGCAACCCCACTGGCCTTCTGATCGCCAAACCCAATGCCACAATTCTCTATACCGCGCTGGGAAAAGGGCCGAAGTTGAGTTACGACGACCAAATCAATTCCACCCGGCACTTCATGCGAGAAATGAATCGCCTGGGTCTCACCAGCGTGATTGATGCCGGCGGGGGCGGCCACAGTTTCCCGGATGACTACAAGGTGATCGAGCAACTCAACCGCCAGAACCTATTGACCACGCGCATCGCCTACAACCTTTTCACACAGCGCCCGAAGCAGGAAAAAGCGGACTTCGCGAACTGGGTGAAGGTGCTCAAGCCCGGCCAGGGCAGCGATATGTACCGGGCCAACGGCGCCGGCGAGATGCTGGTGTACTCCGCGGCCGATTTCGAGGATTTCCTTGTTGCGCGGCCAGAGATGCCGCCGAACATGGAAAAGGACCTGCTCGAAGTGGCAACGCTGCTTGCCGAAAATCGCTGGCCGTTCCGGTTGCACGCCACGTATGACCAGACCATCGAACGCACGCTGAATGTGTTGGAACAGGTGAACAAAGAAGCTCCGCTAGGAGAGTTGCACTGGATCCTGGACCACGCGGAAACGATCAGCGAACGAAATATGGAGCGGGTGAAAGCGTTGGGCGGCGGCATCGCCATCCAGCATCGTCTGGCCTACCAGGGCGAAGACTTCATCAAACGCTATGGAAAGCAAGCCGCCGGACAATCGCCGCCGGTCCGGAAAATGCTGGCGATGGGCATTCCCGTGGGCGGCGGTACGGACGCAACACGCGTAGCAAGCTACAACCCGTTTGTCTGTCTCTACTGGCTCGTCTCAGGGAAGACGCTCGGCGGAACGCAAATGTATGCGGGGCCCGACCGCCTCTCGCGGGAAGAGGCTCTCAAGATTTGGACAGAAGGCGGCACTTGGTTCTCAAGGGAAGAGGGTAAGAAAGGAAAAATCGCGGCGGGCCAGTTCGCCGACCTGGCAGTTCTCTCGGCCGACTACTTTTCCGTGCCCCAAGAAGCGATCAAAGGTTTGGAGTCGGTTCTGACGATCGTTGGAGGCAAGGTCGTTCATGGGGCAGGTGAGTTTGCCCGGCTCGCGCCGCCGCTTCCCCCGGCCAGTCCGGATTGGTCTCCCGTGCGCAAATTCGGCGGGTACTACCGCGCAGACTCTTCGATCGCGCCAGCAGCCCCTGCTTCGGTTGCAGCGATGGCGTCTCAAGCGCAGTGCCGCTCCCACGATCACGCAAGCTTGAGCGAGCGCTGGGGCCTGGACTGCGATTGTTTCGCGTTCTGACCACCCATGGTTCAGTGGTCTTTACTCATCGCGCTGGGTGGCTTGCTGCTGAGTGGGGCAATTCCCCTGAGCGCGCAGGATTCGCAACCTTGCCCGGCCGAGCCTCCGGCCTTTCGTCAGCTCCGGGACGAGGAGGAATACAGTTACCTCAAAAATCCTGCCTGCCGCGTTTCGCGTTGGGACGGAGTCAAATACGTCAGTTTGGGCAACGAAGGATGGTTCCTGTCGCTCGGCGGCGAGATTCGGCCCACCTACGAACGCTATACGAATGAAAACTGGGGCGCAGAGCCCGCGGACAGCGACGGGTATCTATTGCAGCGGTACATGCTGAACGCTGATTTTCACTTCGGCAGACGCTTTCGCTTCTTTGGCCAGATCAAGAGTGGCATCGAAACGGGACGCAATGGCGGCGCCCGGCCTCCCGATGAAGACAAGCTCGACCTGCATCAAGCGTTCGTGGATGTGAACTTGTGGGAAAGAGGGCGTGATGTTTTGACGCTGCGCCTGGGACGGCAGGAGTTTAACTACGGCTCCGGGCGCCTCATCAGCACGCGTGAAGGACCAAATATACGGATCAGCTTTGATGCGGCCCGTCTGGCTGTCGAGCGTGCAGGCTGGCGCGTGGATGGTTTCGTCGCAAAACCCGTCGAAACCGACCCTGGCATTTTTAACGATGCGCCGCTGCACGAGCAGACCCTGTGGGGCGTATATGCGGTCAAAGCGATGCGCTGGCTTCCGGGGAAAGGAAACGCTGACCTTTATTATCTGGGGCTG
Organism: Candidatus Acidiferrales bacterium; assembly: GCA_050747305.1. GTDB lineage: Bacteria > Acidobacteriota > Terriglobia > Acidiferrales > UBA7541 > JBOGNS01. The sequence continues at coordinate 2,325 of JBOGNS010000149.1, forward strand.
GATCGCAAGCAAGCACGCTTCGATCAGGGAGTCGCGCGAGACTTGAGGCACTCGCTCGGCGCCAGGCTCTGGAGTCGCGGACAGCCGCTCGATTACAACTTCGAGATGGTTTTTCAGTTCGGGTCGTTCGGCCCCGGAGCCATTCGGGCTTGGACTGTCGCGTCCGACACGGGTTACACGTTTCGCAAGACACGGTGGCAGCCGCGTCTCGGCCTGCGCGCGAACATATCGAGCGGCGACAAGAACCCCAATAATCCTGATCTCCAAACATTTCACCCGCTCTTCCCGCGCGGGTCCTACTTCGCACAGCTCGCGTCGGTGGGGCCGCTGAATCACATGGATTTGCACCCGGTGCTGGACTTGCGGTTTCCGCGCGGAGTTTCTCTTACCGTGGATTGGTTGCTCTACTGGCGGATGAGCACGCGCGATGGAATCTACGGCATCCCGGGAAACCTGCTGCGGACGGGTCAACAAAGTCGTGCCCGGTACGTCGGCTACCAGCCGGGCTTCGAGTTGTGGTGGGAAATCGACAGGCACGCCACGCTTTTTGCGAGTTACGGCAGATTTCACGCGGGCCGCTTCTTGCAAGAGACGCCGCCTTCGCGCACCACCCGTTTTGTGTCCCTGTGGCTGACCTATAAGTTCTAGCAGGCTCAGGAAAAGCCAAGGAGGACGGAATGATGGGCCGACTGGAGCATTATGGGATTTGGACAGCGAGGCTCTTGATCGCGCTGGTCTTTCTTCTGAATGCGACCGGCGTGATCGACCAATCTAAACCGGCACAGGAGATGGCCGAGCGGGGGATCCCGCCTTCCATCATCCCGTTTCTCATGTGGTGCGGTCGTGCGCTGGAACTCGTGGCGGGCCTGGCGCTGCTGGTGGGTTATCAGCAACGTCTTGCAGCGCTGGCGCTGATCCTGTTTCTCGTTCCCGCAACTCTCATTGCGCACTCGTTTTGGTTGTTTCCAGAGCCTGACAGGCAGCTTCAGATCTTCAATTTCACCAAGAATCTCGCCATGATTGGCGGACTCTTGTTCATTGCCATAGTGCCGCACTATTTGATAGTCCGACTGGTACAGAGCCTCACAACGGCCTGACACAATCGACATCGCGTGATGCGCTCGACACCGGCGCAGGGTAGCAGGTAAGCCAGCACTCGGAGTGGACCCACCCGAGGGGTCTTGTCATCAACAATGACAAACGATAAGGATAAGAAAGATCGGTTGCCACTTGCCCTCTTGATCCTGACGCTGGTCACGGGCCTGGTGGATGCAGTCAGCGTTCTTGCACTCGGCCAGGTCTTCACGGCCAACATGACGGGTAATGTTGTCTTCCTTGCCTTCGCGGCAGCCGGTGCGCCTGGATTCTCGGTTGCTCGGTCTTTGACCTCGCTCGTCGCGTTTCTTGCAGGCGCGGTACTCGGCGGCTGCCTCATCGTGAGAATGGTGGGTTCAACCCTGCGGCGGGGCTGGCTTCTGATCGCCGCAGGCTCCGAGGCGATCCTGCTTTTCGTGGCCGCGTGGGTTTCGATCGGAGTTAGCCCAGAATCGGCCGCGTCCACCCGCCTCTACGCGATCATCGCTCTGACCGCTGTCGCGATGGGCCTTCGCAACGCAACCGTGCGCCAGCTCGCCGTTCCCGACTTGACGACAACTGTGCTGACGCTCACCTTGACAGCCCTGGCCGCCGATTCTTCCCTCGCCGGCGGCCGCAACCCTCGCCTGGGACGTCGTGTGGCGTCTGTGCTGACGATGTTCGCCGGCGCGGCTGCCGGCGCACTGCTTCTGCGGTTCGGCATCGCAGTGCCGTTGTTACTGAGCGGGATCTGCGTGCTTCTGGCCGCGGCTCTGTACGCCACCACTTCGCCGCCAGCATCAGGCGATACCTTAACTGCAACGCGAAGCACGCCACACTGAAGAAAGCGGGCTTGGATGGCGCGGGCCAACGGCGTATCATGGAAGACCAGCAGCGAATCGGATTCGGACGTTTCTTAACACTCCGGGGTTCGTGATGTAATGCTCTCCCAGGAAAGTTAGCCGCGCAGGCCACCGAAAGCCCACATGAAGCGAGGAGGACTTATGAAAGCGTTTCGTCTCACTGCACCTCACACATTGAAGCACGAGAACGTTGATCGGCCGGAGCCCGGCCCCGGCGAAGTTCTCGTCAAGGTCGGCGCGGCCGGTGTCTGCCACTCCGACCTGCACATTATCGAAGCGCCGGAGGGCGCATTTCCCCTGCCCATGACGCTCGGTCACGAAAACGCTGGCTGGGTGGAAGCGGTCGGCCCCGGCGTAACCGGCCGCGCGCAGGGTGAAGCGGTCGCCGTTTACAGCATCATCGGCTGCGGCGTCTGTCCCGCGTGCCTGCGCGGGTGCGACAACGAGTGCCGCACTGTCCCGGTTGGCGGCATCGGCTTGAGTCGTGACGGCGGCATGGCCGACTACATCGTGGTTCCAGCCAGGCAACTGATCCCCATCGGCGACCTCGATGTCACGCAAGCCGCGCCGCTCACCGACGCCGCACTCACGCCCTACCACGCCATCGCACTGGCGCGCGACGTCCTGCTGCCCGGTACCACTTGCGTGGTGATTGGCGTCGGCGGCCTGGGACACATGGCCGTGCAGATTCTCGCTGCCACCACATCGGTGCGAATCATCGCCGTTGACCTGAACGACGAAGCCCTCGCCTTGGCGAAACAGATCGGCGCGCATCACACGCTGAAGTCTGGCCCCGAGGCGGAAGCAGCTATCCGCGAATTCGTCGGCCCGGCGCCGGGCGGCGCCGATGCGGTGTTTGACTTCGTCGGCGTGAACCCGACACTGGCCATCGCGGCCTCCGTCGTATCCACCGGCGGGCGGCTCATGCTGGTCGGTCTAGGCGGCGGCTCGCTTAGCATTCGTCCCGGCGTCGCGAACATTGGCATTCCCATGGAAACGCGCGTTACCGTTCCCTTCTGGGGCACGCGCGCGGAACTGGCGGAGGTAATCGCGCTCGCGCGCGCCGGCCGCATCACCGCGCACGTCGAAACCTTTCCGCTCGACAACGCAGCCGAGGCCTATGAGAAGCTCCGCTCCGGCAAGCTGCGCGGCCGCGCCGTAGTCACGCCGGCAGCCGCCTCGCGCGACCGTGCTCGCACTGCCGGAGGAGCAGCAACCAACTAAACGTTCGCGAAATTCGGACCCGAATAAGAAAAACGAACGACGTCAGTTTGTCGTGATAAGAATCGCCATGAATCGCGTATTGTTGTGCTCCGCAGTTTCGCCGACGGTCCCCGCCGCATCGGCAACCGCGAAAATGTAGTGATACGTCCCGCCGGCGAGGCTGGAGGGCAGTGTGACCGCGGTGGAACCCGCACTGTTCGATGCGGGCGGAAGGGCGGCGAGGGCGCGTTCACCCAGCAGCAGATCGCCGGAGTCGAGCAGCGTGTTGGCCGAAAGGTAGAAGCGCGTCACGGAAGCGCCGCTGGCGCCTCCGCCTTGGTTCTTTATCGTGTCCGCGATGCTAACGGTCGAGCCAGCGCCGGCCGAGCTGGGCGCAGTGAGCGCCTGCGCCACCAAATCCGGGCCAATCTGCACGTATGAGTACCGGAGATTGTTGGTTTCCTGGCTCTCGGGTACCGCGTCATCTGCGTCGGTTTTGGCCAGTAAGTAGTAGTTCCCGTTCGCGGTGGAACCTGGAATGGCGACGCTGGTTGACGCAAAGTGGCTGGCCCCCGCGGCCAGAGGCGGAACGCTTCGTTCGCCAAGCGCGACGTCGTCACTGCTCAGCGCTCCATTCGTGGAAAGATAGAAGCGGGTAATTGAATTTCCCACAGCCCCGCCCCCCTGATTCTTCGTCGTATCGCTGACGGTGAGTGAGAGCCCTGCGCCGGCGCTGGAAGGCGCAGCGAACGTGGAGATGGTTAGGTCCGGCCCGACCTGCACAAAGTCGTACGCGACGTTGTTGAACTCCTGGTTCTCCACGACTATGTCGTCCGCGTCGGCTTTGGCTAGGATGTAGTAGCTACCGCTGGCCGTGGCCGCCGGGATGGTGAGAGCGGTGGAGCCGGAGTGGCTGCCGTCGAGACTCGCTGAAAACAAAGCGGCAGCTTCGCTGCCGCACTCCATACACCGCCCGCTCAATCTACATACAGGTAGTTGGGGTATTCCGTGCGGTGCCTGGCGTAGAAGGCCGGCGTGACGCCGGTGAACTCCTGAAACTCGTGGATGAAGTGGGCTTGGTCATAGTAGCCGTAGTCGAGCGCCAAGCCTGGCCAGTCAATCTCCCCGTTGGAACCGTGAACGGCTTGTAGCGCCTTTTGAAACCGAAACACGCGCGACATCAACTTGGGCGTCAGCCCCACCCGCGAATCGAAGCGCGCGATCATCTGCCGCTGGCTCATGCCCAACTGCGCCGCCAGCCCTCTCAGTGAAACCATCGGCCAGCTTCGCAGCGTGTGCAGGGCCGCGTTCACCATGCGATCCGGCTCGCAGCGCGATTCCGCCTTGCCAAGCAAATACTGCTCAAGCATGCGGAACTTTTCGTCGATCCCCGGCGTCTCCAGCAAGCGCTCGCGCAGCGCGAGGATCTCACGCTTCCAGATTAGGTCCAGCTCGACGACAGCCCCCGCCAGCTCGGAGATAGGAAAGCCGAAAAATGGCGCGGCGCCACCCGCGCGGAAATGCGCGCCCATCATCGAAGAGCCGGGCGCCGCGCCGATCACGATGTATTCCCGGTGCATGCCGGAGACCCAGCATCGGCGGTAGTTCGTGAATTTCGTGGTGTCGCGGCTGCGGTAGAGCTTCTTGGGTGTTTCGGTGAGGTCAATGATCAATTCCATCGCCGCATCGGGGATCAGCCGCTCCTTCGTATGATTCACCTGAAGATCGCCGTAGTACCACAAGAACTCGACAAAATGGCTGAGCGGCGGCGATGGAACGTGCGAGCGAAAGATCATAGGAATGCGCGAAATTCTATCAAAGACTACTCTTCGGCGCGCGAAACAGCGCCGTTAGCGAGCACGGGAGGGAACTGCATGCTTGGCAAGGAATTTCAGTACGATATCGTTGAACCCGGCGGGATTGTCGAGCTCCAGGGCGTGGGTCGCGCCTGCGAGCACTGCCTGTTCGCTGCGCGGCAGGCACTTGCGCAATTCCTCGGCCGCAACGTGAAATAACCTGACCGTTTGCTCGCCTTCCAGCACCAGCGCCGGGGTCTTGATGCGCTGCGCGTCGTCGCAGGTAAATGGCGCTGGGGCTGGCGCGGCCATTTGCACTTTGCCGAGTCGCAGGTTATCGAGCAGCATGCGGTGTATGTGCGGTGGCATCTCCTCATAGGCGCTTGCGCGGCCGATGATACCTTCGACCAGAATGCGTAAGCCGCCTTCGTCATCACCCTGCTGGAAGGCTTTGTTGGCATCGGCGAAAAACATGAGTGGCGGCAGCGAGGCTGCCTCCGGGCTCTGGGCGACCAAGGCTTCGAACAGCGGCTCGCCGAATACGACGCTGCGCACCAATTGCGGATAGTCGCGCGCCACCAGCGCTGCCACATGCGCTCCGGCCGAATGACCAATCAGATGAACACGCCGTAACTTGAGCGCCCGAATGAACGCTGCGAGATCCTCTGTGTCCTGCGAAAAGGAAGTCTGTGGCAGAGCTGGCGGCCACGGATTGGGATGGTGATAGCGCCGGCTGTAGGCAATCACGCGATAGTGCTTGGAGAACCCTGACACCTGCGCGGCCCATACGCGATAATCTGACAGGAAGCCGTGAATCAAAATCACTGGCTCGCCGCGGCCTTGCTCGACATAGGAGAGCTCCGTACCATTGACCCGCACGGATTTCACCGTCGGCGATGCCGTCGGCTCCTGCCGTGGCTGGGAACTGTTGTGCGCCGCGAATTCGACTGTGCCAGTACCGCCGGCCAAGACCATCGACAGGACAAGAAACATCATGCTTCGCATCGCTCTCTCCTCATCGTTTGATTACCGGCGCGCCCAGCTACTGTGGAATGCGCATCCGCTGCCGCAATGCCTGGAAGCGCGGCTCGCCGTGCAGGCTGAGGAACCGTAGGTCGTCTTTCAGAAACGTCAGCCACGAGTCGCGCTGCTCGTACGCCGTCTCCAGCCAATCGAGCGCCCGCTGTTTGTCACCGGCGTAGGCATACAGGCCGGCAATCTGGGTGCCCTGAACATACTGCTGTTTGGAGATCTCCCCCAGGCGGTCCGCAGCCCGGCGCATGGCGCCGCTGTAGCCCGCCTCCTCGTAGCCGCGCGTCATCGCCTCCGCAACTTCGCTCTGTCCCTTGATCTCGAAAAACTTCTTCGCTGCGGTGAGCGCGTCTTCCACCTTCTGTCTCTGGTCATGGGCGTACCACAGGTAGCGTTGCGCCAGCTCGAGGTTCGGCTCCGTTGCCACCGCCTTTTGGAGCAACTCCATGGCCTCGTTATACAGTCCCAAACGCAACAGGCGACCCCCTGCTGAAGCCTGGACAAACGCACTGAGCGGATCCAACTCCAGCCCTCGCTTCAGCTCCGCCAATGCCGCTTCCCGCCGCCCCAGCACGCTCAGCAAATCCGAATACCATAAGTGCGCGTTGGGAATGTTCGGATTCAACTCGATGGTCTTTCGAAACGCCTGCTCCGCCGCCGGCCAGTCCCATTCCTGATAAAGCTTGCTGGAGGCCAGCGCGAAATGTACATCGGCGTGGTTGTCATCGAGTTCTAGCGCTCTCGCTAAGGCCACCTGCGCTTTGGGGAGTGCTTCGCGGTTGGGCACGAATCCCATGTGCCCGCGGCTGAGCCAAGTGGTGGCAATGCCAGCGTGTCCTAACGCATAGTTGGGATCCTTTTCCAGCGCGGTTTGGAAATAGCCCAGCGCAATTTGAGTGCTCTCTTGCGTAAGCCTCAGGATCTGAAAGTTTCCCTTGAGGTACGCCTCATACGCTTCGGGGTTCACCGTGCGGGTCGCCGCCAAACGCGCTTTTTCTTCCTGCGTCAGCGGCAGTTCGAGTCGCCCGACCACGGCGCTCACCACTTGGCTGTACAAGGTCGGGACTTGGCCGAGATCGCGCGTGTAGCGCTCGGCCCACAAGTTTCGCTCGCTGGCAGCCTCGATCAGCCGCACAGTCGCCCGCACCTCACCCTGGCTTTGCAATAGCGAAGCCTCCACCACCGCCCCTACCCCTAGCTCCGCAGCAATCTCACGCAACGACGGCCGGTTCGGGCCGCGGTAACGCATTACCGAGGTACGCGGCGCCACCTTGCTGAACGCGCGGATGCGCGAGAATTCCGTGATCAGTTCCTCGGTCATGCCGACAGCGAAATACTCCTGCCCCTCTTCGCCGGTTAGATTCGCCACCGGCAGCACCGCCAGGGTCGTGATTCGCGGGGTGGCGGCCACCCCAGTCAGCCGCGAGCGCAAGCCGCCGAGGTCGAGCGCCAGCACCGCCACCACCAGTACGGCGACAATTGCCGCCACCGCCAGCCACGGGCGGCGCCCCAGCGCGTAGCGCAGGCCGCGCCACGGAATCGCCGCGCCGGAATGGATCGTCTCCAGCGCGGCGCGCACTTCCCCGGCGCGCTGATAACGCTGCGAAGGCTCTTTCGCCAGGCACCGTTCGATCAGCGCGCGCAATTCCAGCGGCGTCTTGGCAGGCAGCCGCGCCGGCGCTTGATTCAGAATCGCTGAACACAGCTCGAACCCCGTGCGCCCTGCGAAGGGCCGCACACCTGCCGCCATTTCGTGCAGCACCACTCCCAACGACCAGATATCGCTGCGCGCGTCGGCAGCCTGGCCGCGCAACTGTTCCGGCGCCATGTAGGCCAGCGTGCCTACCATTGTGCCGGCCTGCGTCAGCGGCGCGTGCGACTGCGTAGTGGCCTCGCTCAACTCCTCCCCCGCCAGCCGCTTGGCTAAGCCGAAGTCCAGCACTTTGACGCGGTCATCCTGCGTGATCACCACGTTGGCCGTCTTGAGGTCGCGATGGATCACGCGACGCTCGTGCGCGTGCGCCAGTGCGTCGGCAATCTGCATGCCGTAACGCAGCACGGCCGCCGGCGGCAGGCCTTCCTGCTGCAAGCGATCGCTCAAGCACGGGCCTTCGATTAGCTCCATGGCGATGTGCGCTTGCCCGCCCGCCTCGCCCACTTCATACACCGTGCAAATGTTGGGATGATTCAGCCCGGCGGCCGCGCGCGCCTCACGCAGCAGACGGGCGCGGGCGTTTTCGTCGGCAAAACTGCCGGGGGGCAGTACCTTGAGGGCTACATCGCGGTCCAGTTGCTCGTCGTGGGCGCGGTAAACTTCGCCCATCCCGCCCGCGCCAATCTTGCGCAGAATCCGATAGTGACTGAGCGTGCTGCCGACCATGTGCATCTTTCGACTGCGGTGGATCGCGCACTCATCTTAGGCCGCGCTTCCCAGTTCGGTCAACGAAAACACCCAGCTGGCCGAAGTACCTGTCATTAACACTTGGCGGGCCAAAGAACCTGTCATTCCGAAGCCCGACGCTTTTCGTCGGGCTGAGGAATCTGCACTTTTCTTGGGAACTGGGCAAACGCCGGATGCCTCGCCCCGCTCGGAATGGAAGGCAACTCTTTTCTCAACGATCGGCTAAGCGAATACGGTCAGCGGAAGAGGTCGTGCCGCGCCGGGCGCAGCAGGCGAAGCGCAGAATCGCGTCCCGGCCGGAAGCGGTAGCCGCGAATGATTACCACCGGCACTTGGTCCACTTTGCCCATGGCCAAGCCGGCGGCAGCGGCGAGTTCGTCGGCAACAGCCAGCACGGTGGCGCTGAGGCGGCGGCCAAAGGTGTCGCGACGGCCGCGCCAGTCGGCGAGCACGCGCAGGCCCGCCGTGCCGATCGCGACGTTGACTTGCCCTTCGCGCCACGGGCGGCCCCATGTGTCGCTGACGATCACGGCCACGCGCGCGCCGGCGCGCTTGCGAATGGCTTGCGCGAAGCGCTGCGCCGATGCGTCCGGATCATGGGGCAGCAGCGTGACGCGGCCGGTGCCCGCCACATTCGAGTGATCCACGCCGGCATTGGCGCAGACGAAGCCGTGGCGCGTCTCCACTACCAGCGCGCGGTCGCTCATGCGCAGCACGCGCCGCGACTCGCGCAGCACCAGCTCGATGAAGCGCGGGTCGCGCTTCACACGCCGCGCCCACAGCTTGGCCAGCGGCGACGGCTTCACCGTGGCGAGCCGCACTTCGCGCCCTTCCGCCTTGGAGACGATTTTTTGCGTGAGCACCACGATGTCGCCGGTGCGCAGGTCTTCGTGCTGGCGCAACGCGGCACGCAACACCAGCGCAGCCAAGTCCGCCCCGCGACGCACTTCCGGCAGACGCAAGCCGATGATTTGCACGCTGGGAGTCATGACGCTCTTCGAACACTCATTCAGAGAACAGGGCTATCGCTGGCGCGCCGGGTTGACGCGCGAAGCAAGCTTCGCGCGGGGAGAACGGCGGCGAGCCGCCGCACTCCAGATGGCTACTCCTCCAAACCGGTGATGCGGATGCCAGCGTGCGGCACTTTGTAGCGCAGGTTGAAGCCGATGAGCAGCGCGGTGATGGCTTCCACGGTGCGCGCGTTTTCCAGCCTGCCGCCGTCAACCCACCGGCATCCCGCGATGGCTTCCACCCACGGCCGCAGCCGCTGGCGCGCCTCGGGCGATTGCCCGCACACGATTACGTCGCAGTCTACGGTATGCGCCAAATCCTGCAACGCGGAGGCCGATACGTTATGGAACGCCGCGGCTACTTCCACCCCGGCGGGCACGTTGGCTGCCGCCTGTTCCGCTGCGGAGCCGGCCCATACGCCGAGCACTTTGGTGGCGGCGCCTCCGATTGCGGCTTCGAGCGGCACAGTGACGTCGACCAGCGTCTGTCCAGCGCGCCAATGTTCCTTGATGCTCTTCAGCGTTGCAACTTGCGCTTCGAAGGGCACGGTGAGCACCACCAGCGGCGCGCGCGTCACCGCTTCGCAATTCTCCGCACCTTCCACGTTTGGTGACCCGCCTGCCGCAGCGCGCACGCGGGCTGCTGCTTCTTCAGCCTTTTCGAGTTTGCGCGAGCCGATGATCACGCGCTTCCCGGCTTTGGCCCAGCGCAACGCAAGGCCGTAGCCTTGATCGCCGGTGCCGCCAATCACCGCTACGCTGTCCGCCTGCATTCGCCCTCCGGAGGCAAGGGCAGCATTCTACCCGACGCGAGTAGGACAGGCACTCTTGCCTGTCCGCTTTGTGGCCGTAAAGCGTCTCCGGAGAAAACAAAGAACGACTGGGCATGAAAGCGCTCGCGCGTTTCCTGGCGAGCCGGTCTCAGGCCATACAAAACCGGACAGGCAAGAGTGCCTGTCCTACGCTTGTGAGCGCACGTTTGATGATTCAGAATACGAATCGGGAATGGAAACGACTGCCAATGCGGCGGGGCCGGCGATGGCGCGGGTGCTGGTGTGGTGGCGGCGGCTTGGCCCGCCGCTGGTGACTGCGGCCATCTTCTACTACATCTTTCAGCGCATCCCGCTTGCGCGATTGCTGACCGCGTTCGACGCCGCAGACTTGCCGCACTTTCTGGCGCTGATGTTGCCCAACAGCATCCTTTATTTCGCGTGGGACACGCTGGTGCTGGCGTGCGCGATTCGCTGGTTTCACGGGCCGATCCGCTACCGCGATTTGCTGCCGGTGCGCGCCGTCAGTTACGTGGTGTCGCTGGCCAACACCAACCTCGCGCGCGCGACGGTGGCTTACTACTTGAAGCGGCAGCTTGGCGACAGCTTTCTGGTGCTGGCCGGCACGGTGATCCTGCTCACGCTGCTCGAGTTTACGCACCTGATTTTGTGGGCCGTGGCCGGCATGATCTTCGATTTCGCCAGGATGCGCGCCGACTTGCTGAAGCTGATCGCGGGCCTGCTGGTTTTCTGGGTGGTGTTCTTGCTTTACGTGCGTGGAGGCGTGGCACCGTGGCGCATCGTCACCCGCCGCATCGCGCGACGCTGGCCCGTGCTGCGCGGCCGGTTGTGGGTGCGCGAGTGGAAACTGCTGCGCACGTTCGTTTCGGCGCCGCTGGGCCGCTGGGTGCAGATCATCCTACTGCGCGCGCCGATGTTTTTCACCTCACTGGTGTTTCATTGGCTGGCGGTGCGTACCTTCGGAATCGAGATTCCATTTCTCCAGATGATGGCGTTCCTGCCGGTGATTTTCATGCTGGCGGCGCTGCCGGTGACGGTGATGCACCTCGGCACCACGCAAGCCGCCTGGATTTTTTTCTTCAGCGATTACGCCGCTGGCGAGCAACTGCTGGCCTACAGCCTGGCTTCGCACTTCACCTTCATGTTCGCGCGCGGCGCCCTCGGCCTGCTGTTCCTTCCCCGCGCCTGGCGCGATCTCGCCGGCCCCATGCGCGTGGGCGCGAATCGCATGGTAGAATATTTCGAGAGGTAGCTGAATGGCGATTCGCGTCAAAGCCATCTACGAAAATGGGTTGATCCGTCCGGAAAGCCGCCTTACGGGGTTCGCCGAACACGAGCGGATCGACGTCACGATCGAGAAGGACCTCGAAAAGCGTCTCACTCCCCAAGAGATTATTGAATTGGGTGGAGC
>JBOGNS010000150.1:0-6431 GCA_050747305.1 Candidatus Acidiferrales bacterium
GTCTACTACCACCTGAAAGAAAAATCAAAAGGCGAAATCACACTGGAAATCCTCGATGCCAAAGGAGAAGTGATTCGCAAATACTCCAGCGTCGAGGAAAAAATCGAAGGCAAGCCGCTGCCGGAGCGGCCACAACGCCCGGAAAAGCCGGATGTGCTGCCCGTCGAGCCGGGCATGCATCGCTTCGTGTGGAACCTGCGCTACGAGATGCCGGACTTCGTGTCCAACGTCATCTGGGACATGGGCGCGCCCAGCGGCCCCCTGGCCCTGCCGGGGAAATACACCGTGCGGCTCAACGTAGCCGGCAAGAGTTACACCGCGCCGCTTGAAGTGCGCATGGACCCGCGCGTCACCACGCCCATGGCCGATCTGCAACAGCAGTTCGCGCTGCTGATGGACTTGCGCAAACTCATCGACGACACACACGCCGGCGTGCTCGAGATTCGCGCCGCGCGCGAGCAACTCGCCGGCCTGCGCAAGCGGCTCGGTGCTGGGAACGGCGGCGGCTCCGGCAACGGCGATGGTGACGGCGATAGCGATGGTAGCGCCACCGCCATCAAGGAACTCTCGTCCGCCGCCACCGCCATCGAGAAAAAGATGGCGCCCGTCGAGGCCGAGCTGATCGAAGTGCTCGCCAAATCCTCGCAGGACATGTGCAACTACCCGGCCAAACTCAGCAGCAAAATCGGCTGGCTCGATAACGTAGTCGACAGCGCCGACACCGCCCCCACGCAACAGTCGCTCGAGCTCTACAAAGAGTTCCGCGCGCGCGCCGACCGCGAGTTGGCCGCATGGCGCGACTTGGTGGCCAAAGACATCGCCGAACTCAACCGCAACATCGATCGGCAAAAAGTGCCCGCGATCCGCGTAGGTGCAGCGAAGTAACGCGGGCGAAAGCGGTTCAGCGTGTGGAGGCTGGCGGGCGCGTCAATGCACACAGCGTCAGGCTGACGAGCGCCTGCCATCCTATTCGCGGGATAAGCAGGGAGCCTCAAGGCGTCGTCGTGAAATTGCCTTGCGAAATCGTCTGGTTGCCGCTGGCCTCGATTGCCAGCACCTCGAACTTGTATTCAGCATTGGCCTGGAGAAACTCCGGTGGAACGGTCACTCGGGTGATTGTGGCCGGAAGATTCACGCTAAATGCGAGCAGGGGCGCGGGCTTCTCCCGCTCGACGATAACCTGGTAGCCTGCGATCTTGATCGCTAGATTGGCGCCTGGGAATGATTGTGTGACGGCTTCCCAGTCGATGACCACCGGTGATTTAGCACAAAGCGCTGCCCCCTCGGCGGGCGACAAAATCTCCGGCCCGTCTGGAATATTGTGCTTGAGCATCGCCTTGCCGGTGAGCTGTTTTCCATCCACCGTTGTGCCTGTGAAGGTGTAATTGCCTGCCACAAAACGTTCCAGGAGTTCATCGAGCGGGAGCTCGTCGAAAGACGGCTCGGCGCTCTCGAAGAAGAGTTCGGTGATGCCCGTCATTCCCACGCTGTCGCTGCCAGTCACCTCGAAGATCCTGTGCCCGTTCGGGTCGAAGATTTCGAGCCTGTCCCAACCCTCTGCATCGAGAAAGATCTGAATGCCCGCGTCTCCCGCGGTCGCGTTGACCTCGATGATGATCTTCGTTTGGCTAAAGGGGATCGCCCAAAGCTCCGGGCCTGCAACGAGAAGAGCGACCAGCACAACGGCAGTCAGCATACGCGCATGTCTTTTCATTGTTTTTTCCTCCGGGCGGAACCGCGCTGGGCGGCGAGGAATTCGCTCTGGTTCAATTCTAGCCCCAGCAGCGCCTCTGGCGGTGCTGAAACGCCGTTTCATTATCCCGCGGGGGCTCGCTGCGTCTGGGAAGGTTACCTGCCTGAAACCCAGAAGTTCGCGGGAGGGCTCGTTTCGTTCGGATGGTGGCGGGGAAGGGAATGCGACCATCCGCCTGCCTGTACGGTTCACTTTGGAAGGCAGCAGCATAACGCCGGTCCGCACGCTCGTGACATCTGCCTCCTTGCGCGTGTGCGGCTGGCGGCCTTACCATCTCGGCAGTGACACGTGCAAGAAAACGTTGGAATCTTGAATGTGGAATTTTGAATCTCTTTTGCCTTTGTGTACGGATTTCAGGGACGCGACACTTGACTGTGCTTCTTGACTGTGGACTGTCGGCTGTGAGCTGTTCGCTAGCTGATTGCAGGCTGCGTTTGGTTATCCCGAATGCCCATCATCGACATTCACATCCACATCCAGCCGCTGCACATGTTCAAGCCGCACGCGCTCGCGTTGGTGAAGCGCGGGCGCAAAGACTATGCCGATGTCGAACGCTACTCCAGCTCGCCGCCGGACTTCCTCAAGTTTCTCGACTCGCTGGATATCGAGCGCGCCGGGCTGATCAACTACGTCAGCCCGGAGGTGATCGGCTTCACCGCCGAAGTGAACGACTGGATCGCGGACTACTGCAAAGCGGACCCGAAACGGCTGCTGGCCTTCGGCTCGGTGCACCCAAAACATGTCGCCGACGCAGGAGCGGAAGTGGACCGCTTGGCGAAGATCGGCATTCGCGGGCTCAAGGTGCATCCGTCGCACCAGGTCTATTCGCCGAATGCCTATCGCGATGGACTCGGTCCGCTCGCAGCGGTGTACGAGCGCGCCCAGGCCAACCGCTTGCCGGTGATGATCCACACCGGCACCTCCATTTTTCCCGGCGCGCGCAATGTGCATGCGCAGCCTATGTTGGCCGACGATGTCAGCATCGACTACCCCGACCTCGTCGTCATCCTGGCGCACGGCGGCCGGCCGCTGTGGATGAACGAAGCATTCTTTCTCGTGCGGCGCCACAAGAACATGCACATGGACATCTCCGGCATCCCGCCGCAAAAGCTGATGGAGTATTTCCCCCGCCTCGAGGAGATCGCGGACAAAGTGCTTTGGGGCACCGACTGGCCCGGCCCCGGCGTGCCCGAGATTCGCGGCAACTTGGAAAAGTTTCGCGCGCTGCCCATCAGCGACGCAGCGAAGCAAAAGATTCTGTACCACAATGCCGCGCGGCTGTTTCCAGTGTGACGACAAAGAAGTGAGGAGGTGAGGAAATGAGGAAGTGAGGAAAGGCGTGCGGCGCAACACGGGCGGCTGGCCTCTTTTCCTCACTTCTTCACCTCCTCATTTCCTTACTTCCCTTTGGCGAGAGGCAACGAGTGGATATCAAAACGATCGCGGTGATTGGCGCCGGTACGATGGGGAGGGGCATTGCCTACGCGGCCGCTCTGGGCGGATTTCGCACCGTGCTGGAGGACGTCAATCCCCAAGTGCTGGAGCAGGGGACAGCTTACATCCGCCAGGCACTGGCGGAAGGTGTGGCGCGCGGCAAAGTCACCGCGCTACAGCAGCAGGCGGCGCTGGCCAACCTAGGAACTGCGCGGACCGTGGAAGAGGCGGCGCAGACTGCCGATCTGGTGATTGAAGCAGTACCCGAAGACATGCGGCTGAAGATTGGCGTCTTCACCGAACTGGATCGCGCAGCCAGGCCCGGATGCATCCTCGCCAGCAACACGTCATCGCTTTCCATCACCGAGATGGCGGCGGCCACTTCTCGTCCGCGGCAGTGCATCGGGCTGCACTTCTTCAATCCCGTGCCCAAGATGAAATTGCTGGAAATTGTGCGCGCGCCCGAAACCAGCGACGAGACGCTCGCCGCCTGCCAGGAAGTGGGCCGCCGCATGGGGAAAGAAGTGGTCGTGGTGCGCGAGTCGCCCGGATTCATCACCTCGCGCATCAACGCCCTGATCGGCAACGAGGCGTTCCACATGTTGCAGGAAGGCATCGCCAGCGCGCGCGACATCGATACCGCCCTCAAGCTCGGCCTCAATCATCCCATGGGTCCATTCGAGCTGGTGGATCTGGTCGGGCTCGACGTCCGGCTCAGCATCCTCGAATACCTGCATCGCACGCTCGGCGAAAAGTTCAAGCCCTGCCCGCTTCTCGTCCAGTATGTAAAGGCAGGCAGACTGGGGAAGAAAGCCGGCAAGGGAGTGTATGACTACGAAACCCAAGAGAAATGACTTACCGCAGAGGTCGCAGAGGACGCTGACGCGCCTCAGAGCAGCGGTGAGAACGAATATCCTCTGCGACCTCAGCGTCCTCTGCGGCGAATCTCTGTAATTCAGATGGATATCTCGGAAAAAGTCGAGCTCAAGCAGGGCGATCTCACGGAGATGGACTGCGACGCCATCGTAAACGCCGCGAACAACGACCTGAAACTGGGCGGCGGCGTAGCGGGCGCGATCCGCCGCAAAGGCGGCGAGCAGATTCAGCGCGAGTGCGATGCGATCGGCTCGATTCCCGTGGGCGGCGCGGCGATCACGTCGGGCGGTAACCTGAAGGCGCGGTGGGTGATTCACGCCGCCAGCATGCAATTGGGCGGCACGACCACGGCAAAGGCCCTGCGCAGATCCACAGCACACGCCCTGCGCATCGCGGCCGAGCGCGGCCTGAAGTCGATTGCATTTCCAGCCGTGGGAACAGGCATCGCGGGCTTTCCGATGAAAGAGTGCGCGGAAATCATGCTGCGCGAAGTGGTCGAGCACTTGCGAAGCGCGTCCACGCTTGAGAAAGTGAGTTTCGTGCTGTTCGACAAGGCTTCACTCGACGTGTTCGAGGCGGTATGGGCAGAAATGAACCAAAGCCTGTGAGCGCGCGAATACTCTTCCTGTGTACCGGCAACCGCGCGCGCAGCCAGATGGCCGAGGGATTGGCGCGCGCCATGGCTGGCCCCGGCGTGGAGGTTGCCAGCGCGGGCACCAAGCCGAATCCCAAGGGCGTGCATGCGCTGGCCATCGAGATGCTTCGCAAGCGCGGGATTGATGCAGCGGGCCAGCGGCCCAAGCACATCAACGACCTGCGCGGCGAGTTCGATTACGTGATCACCTTGTGCGATAGCGCGGCGCAAGAGTGTCCGATGTATCCCGCGCGGCGCGCGCGCATACACTGGGGCCTGCCGGACCCCGATTTGGCGGGCGCTGACGCCGTCCGCGAGCGTGCTATGTTCGTAGAAATTCGCGATGAACTTGAGCGGCGATTGCGCGACTGGCTCGCGAAAGAAGGCCTTCTGCGCAGCGGGTCCGCGAAGCGATGAGCGATTTGGTTCACAAGGTGAAAGAGGAGCTGGCGCGTTACGAGCACCCGTTGTTTGTGTTCGACGCGCGCGCCAACGGCGATGGCGTCGAGATCGAGATTCGCTTCCAGCCCGAACGCGCGGATGTGCATGTTTACACCTATCAGATGCCCGCGCGCGAGATCGAGCATCGGCAATTCCCGTGGACCTTTCAGCGGCAACTCTACGACTGCCTGCACGACTACGTCATCGAAATGTTCACCCGCAACCCGCAGGGGCAGTGACTAGTGGCTAGTGGCGAGTGACGAGTGGCTAGCAAGATCCACATGGATACGGCATTTCTAGCCACTAGCCACTAACCACTAGCCACTGAAAAACCCCAGTTGGCCCGACCACCTCACAGAGCCGTAAGCCCGGTCAGGCGGGGCGCGGCGACGCCTTTGTGTTGGACGAGGACGCGGAAAGTTTCGCCCATGCCTTCGGGGTGGATGAGGCTTTTTAGCAGCAGGCGGGCGCGAAGGCGGTCGGTTTCAGACTGGCCCTCGTCGTAGAGATCGGCAAACTCGTTGCGGCACCCGAGCGCGAGCAGGAACTGCGACTGCGAAACTAGGCCCGTGCGCGCGAGCCCGGCACGGCGGCCGGCGAGATCGAGCGCGGTGAAGCTGACGTGCGCCGTTAAGTCCTGCTCGCCGGGCGCGGCGTAGAACTCTTCTGTGGCGCGATGATCGCGATAGGCGAGCAGCGTGCCGCGCATGCGGCGCTCGTTGTGAAGCTCGCGCGCTTCATGGCCATAGTCAACCGTGAGCACGAAGCCGCGCTGGAGGCAACGGGCGGCGGACTCCATCCACTGCGCCGCGGCAAGCCCCGCTTCGGCTTGCTGGCCTTCCGCGAGCGTGATGCCTTGCATCAGGAGATAGTCAGCGATGGCGCTGGTCGAAAGGGGAGTCACCACATCCATGAAGCGCTCACCATCGAGACCCACGCAAATCTCACGCAACTCGCCGCCGCTGCGCATCACGCGATGCACCGGCAGCGCGTCAAGCAATTCGTTCGAGACAATGCATCCGTCCACAATCCGCTCCGGCAAGTCGCCGGCAGATTCCGCGCGGCCCGCCGTGCGATACGCTGAGAGCGTTTGCTCATGGAGCGCGCACCGCGCCGCGGAAGCCTCGACCGCGGTGTAGTGCAGTGCAGCGTAGAACTCAGGCAGGGCGCGCGCAGCGAAATCCAGAATATGCGCGGCCAAGCGGCCGTTACCGGCGCCGCACTCGACTATATCGAAGCGCGATGGATGCCCCAGCGCGTCCCACATTTCCGCGAGCTGGCGCGCCAGCAAGC
>JBOGNS010000151.1:0-7858 GCA_050747305.1 Candidatus Acidiferrales bacterium
CCATTGTGAACGCCACGCCGGTCGGCATGCATCCGCGCGCTAACGAATCGCCCCTCGCCGCCTCCGAATTGAATTGCAGGCTGGTATTCGATTCCGTCTATCGCCCCATGAAAACGCAGTTGCTGCAATTGGCCGAGCGGCGCGGCATCGAAACCGTTTCCGGCCTCGAGATGTTCATCGGCCAGGCTCTCGCGCAGTGGGAGATCTGGACCGGTACGCGGGCGCCGGAGAAGGAAATGAGAGCCGCGGTGCTGGCAAAGCTGCGAGCGGAAGAGACGATGTAGGGAACGAAGTGAAGGAAGTGAAGGAGAGGAAGCTGCGAAGCTGTTCCTTCACCTCCTTCACCTCCTCCACTTCCTTCACCTCCTTGCAAATGACATGATCCAGCCCGACTACAAAACGTTTGCAGCGCTCGCCCGTCAGGGCAACCTCGTGCCGGTTTACGAAACGGTGCGTGCGGACTTGCTTACGCCGGTTTCTGCCTATCTGCGGCTGGCGGCGCGCGCCAAGCACTCGTTCCTGCTGGAGAGCGTCGAGGGCGGCGAGCGGCTGGCGCGCTACACGTTTCTGGGTTGCGATCCCGTGGAAGTGTTTCGCTACGCCGGCGGCGTGTGCATCACGCAGCGCGGCGGGCACATCGAGTTGCGTCGCGGCGACCCGATTGCCGCACTGCGCGAGCGCATGGCGCGCTTCAAGCCGGTGCGCATTCCCGGCTTGCCGCCACTGGTGGGCGGCGCCATCGGCTATTTTGCGTACGACATGGTGCGGCTCGTCGAGGATATTCCGGCCGGTGGTCGCGACGATGTACACACCGACGATGCGGCGCTGATGTTCTTCCTCGGCTTGGTGGCCTTCGACCACGTGCAGCACCGCATCTGGATCATTCGCAATGTGCAGACCGATGCGCCCGGCTCGCTGCGCGCCAAATACGAAGCAGCAGTGCGCGAGATCCAGCGGACGCGACGCACGCTCGAGCGCGAACCGGCTGCGACGCGCCTCAAGCGCGTCGCTGGGAAGCCGCGCATAACTTCGAATATGCGGCGCAGCGATTTTCTGGCTGCCGTGCGCCGCGCCAAACGTTACATCCGCGCCGGCGACATCTTCCAGGTCGTGCTCAGCCAGCGCTTCGGCGCTAGGCTGCCGCGCGGGGCCGACCCTTTCGAAATCTATCGCGCGCTGCGCGTGGTGAACCCCTCCCCCTACATGTTCTTTCTGCGGCTCGGCGACATGGCGGTAGTCGGCAGCTCGCCCGAAATGCTCATCAAGGTGCAGGGCCGTGATGCGTATTACCGCCCGATTGCCGGCACCCGCCGCCGCGGTCGCGATGAACCGGAAGATAAGCAGCTCGCCGACGAATTGCTGGCCGATCCCAAGGAGCGCGCCGAGCACATCATGCTGGTGGACCTCGGCCGCAACGATCTCGGCCGCGTGTGCGAATACGGCTCAGTGCGCGTGGACGATTTGATGTTCGTCGAACGCTACTCCCACGTGATGCACCTGGTTTCCAACCTGCGCGGGCGCCTGCGTCCCGATGTGGATTGCTTCGACGCGCTCATGGCCTGCTTTCCCGCCGGCACAGTGAGCGGCGCGCCCAAAGTGCGCGCCATGCAAATTATTGATGAGTTCGAGCCGACGCGCCGCGGCATCTACGCCGGCGCCATCCTGTATCTGGATTTCTCCGGCAATCTCGATTCCTGCATCGCCATCCGCACCCTCGTCGCAAAGAACGGCGTCGCGCACGTGCAAGCCGGGGCCGGCATCGTCGCCGACTCCGTTCCCGCACGCGAATACGACGAAACCGTGAACAAAGCCAAGGCGTTGCTCGCGGCGCTCGAGCAGGCGGCGGGCTATGGAGGTTGAGGTTGAGGAGGTCGTTGAGGTTATGGATCTGATGAAGTGAAGTGAAGGAAGTGAAGGAAGTGAAGGAAGTGAAGGAAGCTCACAGCCGACAGTCCACAGCTCACAGTCGACAGTCTACGGTTTGCGCCGGTCTTTGCGGTAAGCTGTCGACTGTAAGCTGTCGGCTGTCAGCTTGCTCGCCACTGTGATCCTTCGGCCTCTCTTGAATCTTGAATTTGGAATTTTGAATTTGCCTTTGACTTTTGCGAGTTATTTGTGGGACGCGACACTCGCTTACAGTTCGCAGTCGACAGTTCATCCTTCCGGACGCGCATTGCTGTAAGCTGTTGGCTGTCGACTGTAAGCTGTCGACTGTCAGCTTTCTTGCTAGCCACTAGCCACTAACCACTAGCCACTATGATTCTGGTCCTCGACAACTACGACTCCTTCACCCACAACCTGGCGCAGTATCTCGGCCAGTTGGGACAGGAGCCCGTAGTGCGCCGCAACGACCAGATCACGCTCGATGAAGTGGCGGCGATGCAGCCGGAGCGCATCGTCATTTCCCCGGGACCCTGTACGCCGCGAGAAGCCGGCATCAGCGTGCCGCTCATCCGCCGCTTCGCGGGCCAGATTCCCATTCTCGGCGTGTGCCTCGGGCATCAGGCCATCGGCGAGGCCTTCGGCGGTCGCGTGGTGCGCGCGCCTAAGCTGATGCACGGCAAGACCAGCGAAATCCGCCACGACGGCCGCACCATTTTTCGCGGCCTGCCGCGGCCCTTCACCGCCACACGCTACCATTCGCTGATTGTCGAGCGCCGCTCGCTCCCCCGCGAACTGGAAATCTCCGCCGAAGCCGACGGCATCATCATGGGCCTGCGCTGGAAAAAGAAGGGTGCCCCGCCGGTCGAAGGCGTCCAATTCCACCCCGAATCCGCCCTCACCCCCGCCGGCATACAACTGCTAGCCAATTTTACGAGGTTATAGTGCGCGCGATCACGCCTCCGCGCTCATTGATATAACTCCCCCTTTGTGGTATATACCACTGTGTGGTATTCATCGAATCGAGGCTCTTCGCGCGACAGCTCAAAGCCCAGCCTGGCGACGCCGAAATGGAAGTGCTCTCGGCGATTCAACAAGACTTGCTTAAGAACCCCGGGATCGGTGTTGTGATTCCGGGTCTCGGCGGTGTCCGTAAGGCGCGGGCGGCGAACCCGCATCGCAGAAAGGGAAAACGCGGCGGCTCCCGCTATTTCTATTACTACTTCGAGCATCGCGGGCGTATCTATCTGCTCTACCTCTTGGACAAGGACGAGCGGGATGACCTGTCGGATGAAGACCGGGCCTTGCTACGAAGTCTGGCAGGTGCAGCGATTAGAGATGAGGAGGTGAGCAATGGCTAAGAGGAAGTCAAAGTTCTTCGAAGGCATGAAGCAGGCGCTAGAGGATATGGCAGCCTACGAGCGAGGTGAGCCGATCAATCTTCGCGTCACGGAACTGCCGCCGCCGCCGAAACCCCTGCGGCCTGCGGAAATTCGCGCTATCCGTGTGTCGCTAAAGGCGAGCCAAGCGCTGTTTGCCCGCTATCTGAATGTCAGCGCCAACACGGTGGAGAGCTGGGAACAGGGCGTTCGACGCCCTCAGGATGCCACTCTAAAATTGTTGCGCATCGCGAAGAAGCGCCCGGAGGTCCTGCTGGAAGCCTAGTTAGCTTACATTCGACAGTTCACGGTTCGAGTGCGAGTCTTGCTGTAATCTGTTAGCTGTCGGCTGTCAGCTTTTTCTAGACACTAGCCCCTAACCACTAGCCACTAACACACTGGCCTCACCATGTCAGACCGGCGAAAATCGCGGTGAAGAGTTCGATGCCGCGCCAGAAATTGCCCAGGCGCAGGTTTTCGTTTTCGCTGTGCTGGTTGTTGTCGTGGTTGACGATGGGCACGTGCGCCACCGGCAGGCCGAGATTCTCGAAGATGTACATGGGCACGCTGCCCCCGCTGGTGGGCAGCATCACCCACGGGCCGGGGATGGCCGCCTTCGATACGCGCACCAGCGCCTGCGCCGCGAGATGATCCATCTGCATGCGCGCTGCGCGGTAGCCGCCGCCCATCTCCACCCTCGCGATGCGTGGATACTTCGCGCGCTCCTCTGCGGTCGGCTCTCTATCGGTGACGTAGAAGCCCTGCTTGCGAATGTGCGCCACCACTTTCTCGAAATGCGTCTTCGGATCAATATTTTTCACCAGGCGCAAATCGAGCGACGCGATGGCGCTATCGGGCACAATCGTGCGCGCTTCGCCGCCCACGTACGCGCTGCGCAGCCCGCGC
The DNA here is from genome assembly GCA_050747305.1 of Candidatus Acidiferrales bacterium. Lineage (GTDB taxonomy): Bacteria > Acidobacteriota > Terriglobia > Acidiferrales > UBA7541 > JBOGNS01. The sequence goes on from JBOGNS010000151.1 coordinate 4,167, forward strand.
ACATTCAGCGACGGCTGATGGATCAGCTCCAGCAGCGATTTCCCGCCCCCGTCAGCCTGCGCAAAGCCGAACTCCCGCATCAGCTCCGGCTCGTTCTTCGGCGCATCGGCGATGGCGCTCTTTTCCAGCGCCGTGAGCGGCACTACATCGTCATAGAAGCCGGCGATGAGCACGCGGCCTTCTTCCTCCTTCATCGTCGCAAGCAATTCCGCCAGGCGCATAGCCGGATTGGGCGCCCAATTCCCATAGTGGCCGCTGTGCAGCGCGCGATAGGGACCATAGACCGTGATCTCGACGTCCATCACGCCGCGGTTGCCGAACACAAGCTCCGGCAGGCCGGTCTGATGCACCGGGCCATCGGCGGAAATCAGCAGATCGGCGGCAAACAGTTCCTTGTGCGCGAGCAGCGTCTTCTCCAAATTCGGTGAGCCGTCTTCTTCCTCACCGTCGAATGCGAATTTCAGATTAAATGCCAGCGGGATTTTGTTCGCGCGCAGAATATCCAGCGCAGTCAGCAGCGCGATAATCGGCGACTTGTCGTCGGAAGCGGAGCGCGCGTAAATGCGCCAGTCGTCCTGATACGGCGTGCCCGCCTCGGGAAACGGAATCAGTTTGCCGCCGGCGTGAATCGCTGCGGTGCGCAGCGCCGGCTCGAAGGGCTTGGTGTCGATCCAGCGGCTGGCGTCCACCGGCTGGCCGTCGTAGTGACAATAGAAAATGACGGTGCGCTTAGCGCCCGGCGCGGGCAGCTCACCGTAAACCACCGGGCCGCGCCCGGCAATCGGCAGCAGGCGTGCGCGCACACCGCGCTGCTCGAGCATTTGCTTGAGCCGCTCGCCGGCACGCTGGATGTTCGCCGTATCGGCGGCAACGTTGGGGATCGAGAGCCACTCGCGCAGCTCATTCACGATTTTGTGCTGATTCGCGCGGTGATATTCGCGCGCCTTCGCGGCCGCGGCCGCCGCTGCATTCCCCGATCCGGCGGCGCCGCCCTGCGCCGCGGTCGCAAGAGCGCTCGCGCAAATCGTCGCGAGAGCACTCGCGCAAGTAATTGACACCGCAAAGCAGCCGCCATACACTAAGCTGGCAAGTGCAGTACGGGTTCGGCCCATGAAAATTGCCCTCTGACAACCCATCGTTTCACTCCTTCTTCTGCGCGAGGTCACTCGCGACCGCGTGACGCTTTTCATTGCGCGAGCGCATCTGATTCCTTTCAGGTGCGCGAGTGCTCTCGCCACAAAAGGTGCTCATTATAGGTTTGCTCCGTCCTGCGGCATAGCGTTTTTACGCAGCCGCGGCGGGCGCGGCGTCCCGTTGCAGGCCAGCGGGAAGAACTCAGGCAGGCCATCGTGACCGATTTTGCGCTGCACGTCGAGAATCTGGTGAAAGTCTATCAGCCGCGCGGCTTCGCGTGGCCGTGGCGCAACAGCCGCCGCCCGGTGCGCGCCGTCGACGGCATGAGTTTCTCCGTGCCGCGCGGCGAAATCTTCGGCCTGCTGGGGCCCAACGGCGCGGGCAAGACCACCGTGCTGAAGGTGCTGGGCACGCTGATCGCGCCCACCGAAGGCCGCGCCAGCGTGCTCGGCTTCGATCTTCATCGCCAGCCGCTCGAGGTGCGCCGCCGCATCTCGATGGTCGTGCAGGAAACCGCTACCGACATGTTCCTCAACGCGCGCGACAACTTGCTCACCTTCGCGCGCTTCCACGGCATCGCCGTCGCCGAGGCGCGGCGCCGCGCCGACGACGTCATGGCGCGCTTCAATCTCACCGACGAGGCCGAGAAGAAAGTGATGGACCTCTCCGGCGGCTTTCGCCGCCGGGTGCAAGTTGCCAAAATTTTCATGGTCGATACGCCGGTGGTCTTCCTCGACGAGTTTTCCACCGGCATGGACCCGCTGCTCAAGCGCGCGGTAATGGAATTCCTGCGGCAGGAGTCGGCGCGCGGCCGCACCATCGTGCTGACCACGCAAATCTTGAGCGAAGCCGAAGAGCTGTGCGACGACATCCTGATCATGAACAAAGGCAAGCAAGTGGCGCGCGGCGACTTGCACGCGCTGAAGCTCTTGTCGGCCGGAGTCTATGAGGTGGCAATGACGTTCGACCAGGTGCCCGCCGGCATCGAAGAGCACTTGGCGCAGCTCGCGCCGCTGCGCATGGAAATCCACCAGAACACCATCGAGCTGGCGCTAAAGGGCGAAGAAACGCGCGTGCTGGAATTGGTCAGCGAACTGGCCAAGAAGGGCCGCGTGCTGCGCGTCGAAATCGGCGGCGCCAGCCTCGAAGATATTTTCGTCGAGCTGATGCAGAAATAGCTGACAGTCAACAGCTAACAGCCGACAGTCTGAAGAATGGACTGTGGGCTGTTAGCTGTAGGCCGTCGGCTAGGAGAGCAAAATGTCCGCACTCAGTGCTGTCTTCTATCGCGAAGGCAAAATTCGCGCCACCAATCTCGCCTTTATTTTCTGGGACTTGTTCTACCCGCTGGGCTACCTGTTGGTATTCGGCGTCGGCATCAATGCGGCGATGGGCTCGCCGTTTCCTACGGGCGAATTCGACTACAACGAATTCTTTCTCGCCAGCGTGCTGGGCATGGCCAGCTTCGGCATCGCGTCGAACACATCGTGGTCGTTTTTTCTGGACCGCGACAATGGCATCTTCTACGAGATGCTCACCTATCCGATGAGCCGGGCCGAGTATCTGTTCGGGAAAGTCCTCTTCAATCTTTTCATCGCGATATTGCAAGCCGCGATCACCGTGGCGCTGGCCGCGCTGCTGCTCGGTGTGCGTGTGCGCTGGGACTTGATGCCCGTTCTGCTCGGAGGCGTGGTCGTCGGGATGGCCGGCTGGTTTTTCTTTTACGCGATCTTTGCGCTGTACATCCGCCGCAACGACATCTTCAACACCGTCACTTCGATTTTCTACTTTGTATTTCTCTTCGCCAGCTCCATGTTTTATCCGCTCGAGCCGCTGCCCGCGTGGTTTCGCTGGGCCGCGCTGGCCAACCCCATCACCTGGCACGTGGACGCGCTGCGCTACGGCTCCATCGGCGTCGGCGACCCGCGCATGATCGCCTGGGAATCGCTGGCCTTCGTGGCCTTCACGCTGGTCTCCTTCTACTTCGCCGTCCGCCAGCTCCAGCATCAGGAATAATCTCTGGAGTGCGGCAGCTTGCTGCCGTTCTCCCCGCGTGAAGCTTGCTTCACGCGCTGCAAGAAACCGTGCAAAGCGAGCTTCGCACCAACAGAGCGGCGGTAAGCCGCCGCACTCCACACAGTGCTTACGCGGTGGCGCCCATCTGCATAGGCTCGTCGAAGCTGCCGCCGTAGATGTTGGGCACTTTGCCGCCCATGGCCCGCAGGTAAGCGCAGAGCTGCCCGCGATGGTGGATTTGGTGATTGACGAGCCACGAGAGGTACACCACCAGCGGCTCGTTGAACGCGCCGAAGAAGGTCACCGTCCTGGCAAGAGCGTCGCCCTCGAGAGCGTTCAGCCGCTCGAGCTTCGGGATGAAATTCTCGTCGTAGTAAGCGACCACGTCGGCCACCGACTTGATTTCCGGCGGCGCCTGGCCGCTGGTGTCCGTCGGCATGACGAATTCGCTGGCCAGGATGCCGTCAAGAAACCACGCGTCGGAGCTGGCAATGTGCCACGCCAGTTCGAAGCCGGTGCGCGAATTCGCATCGGGGCGATAG
>JBOGNS010000152.1:0-4448 GCA_050747305.1 Candidatus Acidiferrales bacterium
CCGCAAGAGCGCATCGCCGCCAACAATCGCCTCGATTCCGCGCTGGCTCGCCTGCTGGTGGTGGTGGAGAATTACCCGCAACTGCGCTCAAACGAAAATTTCCTGCGTTTGCAGGATGAACTGGCCGGCACGGAGAATCGCATCGCGGTCGAGCGCCGCCGCTATAACGAAGCCATTCAGGACTACAACACCTACATCGGCCTCTTCCCCAACAACGTCATCGCCGGGCTCTCCGGCTTCGCGCGCAACGACGCTTACTTCGAAGCCACCGAGGCTTCGCGCACCGCGCCTAAAGTGGAGTTCCCCGGGCCACCGAAGAAGCAGTGACGAATGGCCGGTGTCCGGTGGTAGTGATCGGTGCTCGGTACCCGGATACGCCGCGCGAAGCTGCCGCTTTGTTTTCAGCCCAGCGAGCAACTCGTTCGCTCACATCTGCGACGCCTGCCCGCGACGCCTGCCCTCCGTGTCCCTCAGCGCCCTTTGCGCCTCTGCGTCATCTCTGCGTCCGCGTGTGTTCTTCGCCGTTGCATTCCGCGCCCCGCGTATAATCGGAGGAGACTGCCGATTGTTCGGCAGCCCTCGCTGATGCCCGCGTGGCTCAATCTCGACTCCGCTGAACCGATTCCGCTCTCCACGCTGCTGATCTGCGCTTTCATGCTGGGCGCGCTGGCGCTGCGACTGGCGCGGCGCAGCTTGGCTGCTGCGATCGCGGTGGCCGGCGGCCTCGTCATTTTTCTTGCTGCGGTTTACCTGTGGACGGCGGGCGCGGCGGCATGGTCTGAGCGCTCGGTACTCATCGTCGCGGTTGTGCTTGCGTCGCTGGTCGCGCTGGCGTTTACCGCCTTCGCCGGCGCGCTGTGCGGCGCGCTTTATGTCCGCCTCTTCGCCCGCCACCGCTGGGGCCATGGGTTCTGGCAAGTGGAAAGCTGGCGCTCGTTCCTTGGCCTGGGACACAACTAGAGCCGATCGAACTCGTTGTCGGTAACGAGATGAGAAGGGGCGCAGCAAGCAGCGCCCCTACCGACATACGTAAACGCCGGCTTCCGCGCAACTTCTTGCGCTCCCGCGTGTTGGATAGAATGTGGAGGCCATGGCCCGGACCGACGTCCAGCTCATGCTCGGCGTGAAAGCCGGCGACGACTCGTCGTTCGCCCTGCTGCTCGAGAAGTACCGGACGCCGCTGATCCATTTCCTGGGCCGAATGGTGAAGGACCCGGCCATGGCCGAAGACTTGGCGCAGGAAGTGTTCCTGCGGGTGTATCGGGCGCGCAAGGGCTACACGCCGTCGGCGAAATTCACCACGTGGATGTTTCGCATCGCGACGAACCTTGCGTTGAATGCGGTGCGCGACCAGCGGCATCGCCGCCGCGAGCTTTCCATCGAACAGCCCGGTGAGGCGCCGCTGGGTGACCATGAGCAGCCGCTGGAGGTGCCGGATCGGCGGCCGGGCATCGTGGAGCAAATGCTGGATCGCGATCGCGCCGCCGTAATCCGTCGCGCGATTCTCGCGCTGCCGGTCAAGCAGCGCGCCGCGGTGCTGATGCATAAATATCACGAGATGGACTACGATCAAATTGCCGATGCGCTGGATTGCTCGGAATCAGCGCTCAAGTCGCTGCTGTTCCGCGCCTATGAGGCGCTGCGCATCGAGCTCGCGCCACTTTTGTAACGCCGGCATCTTGCCGGCGGGTTTGCGACGTAACGGCTGGCCAGAGGCAAAAGACCAGGAGAAACACAGAGGCACAGGGAAGCACAGAGGGCACAGAGAAGGGAAGACTGTTATGAATTACAAAGAATGCGAAGCCAGCGTTATCAGCTACATGGACGGGCGGGCCAGCGAGGCCGTGCGGCGAGCGGTTGAGTCGCACCTCGCGGCGTGCGCCGCGTGCCGCGCCCGCGCGGCGGAATTCCGCAGCGTGTGGAGCGCGCTGGATGAAGCGCCCGCGCTCGATCCCTCGCCCGCCTTCGACGCGCGCCTCCGCCAGCGCATCGCCGCTGAGCCGCGGCGCACCTGGTTCGGCTGGCTCGTGCCCGCACCGCGACTGATGATCGCCACCGCGGCGCTCGCCCTGCTTTTTGTGTGGGTCACGATGCAGCCGGCAACGCAGCCGCCACCCGACGAGCAGAGTGTTGCGGTGATCGACGTGGACCAGCAAGTGCTCGAAGACTACGACGTGCTCGCCGACTTCGAAGCGCTCTCCACCCTGCCGCCCGCAGAGCCAAAGGACGAAATGTAAGTGCACACACTTTTCAGAATCGGCGCATTGCTTGCCGCGGTTTTAATCGCGGCGGCGGTTGCCGAGCCTTGCCCGCAGCAAATGCGCGCGCAACAGCGGCGCGTCGCACAGCAGCGGCCGCCGCAGGCTCGCCAGCAGAATGATCGCCAGCAGCGTCCCGGAAAGCAGGGCGGCGCTCAGCGTTTCCGTCCCCGGCAGCAGGAAAACCGCCCGGGGGCGGCGCGGCAGATTCAGCGCCTGAGCCAGATGCCGCCGGAGCAGCGCCGCCGCTTCCTGCAAAATTTGCCGCCGCGCCAGCGCCAGCAAGTGCTACGCCGCCTGCAACACTGGAACGGTCTTTCGTCTGAGCAGCGGCAGGAGATGCTCGACCGCGAAGAAATCTGGCAGCGCATGTCGCCCGAGCAGCGCCGCCGCGTGCGCCAGGAAATTTTGCCGCAGTGGCGCCAGCTCCCGTTCGAGCGCCGTCAAGCCTTGCAGCGCCGCCTGCGCATCCTCCGCCCTTTGTCAGGGGACGAGCGCGCCGCCCGCCTGCGCGACGAAGACTTCCTCCGCGGCCTATCCAACCCCGACCGCAACCTCCTCCGCGACTTAGCCGCCCTGCGCCTCCCCCCGCCGGATCAGGATTCTCCTGTGCCCGATGGAGACACTCAACCCGACGACCCGCACTCGCCTGACGACACGCCGCTGCCATAACCGAAAATCTACAACGTGACCTATACCACCAGCTATACTTACAATCTGGCGGGTGGAGTGGTGAACACCATCTATCCTTCGGGCCGCGTCGAGCAGCGCTGCGAGGCTATCGGGCCTCTGGTGCAGTAGGTCGTGGTATCTGCGCTTGGCTGCCACCTCATCGGAGGCACCGCTCGCGAACAACCTAATGAGCTGCGGGTGAGAATTCTTCAGAACGTCCATTCAATCTTCCCAAGAGGGGTGACCCAAACGGGCGCTTCTGGGGCTGACGTTTTCCACAGCGAGGTATTGGACAAGACATGCTCCGTTGATTTTCTGACAACGCACAAATCGCCTACGAGATTCTAGGCCGACTTGTTCGAGCCGCATTCAAAGAACATGCCGCTGGCTGTGTCGGTAGGTAAATCAGGATCGGAGCAAATTTCAGCAAGATTGTAAGCCGTGGTGCGACGCTCGCAGACCTCGAGATCGGAATCAGGATCTACAAGGTGGCGAATCTCCATATCTGGGAGCGCGAGGAGCACAGCCCGTAACGAGAGAGGGCAAAGTGGACGAGGGAACCCTAGACGCGTCGTTAAGTGCAAACCCGGGAGTTACGTTCCCCGCCCCAAAACTTGTGGTTCTTACGGTGCCGAATTGTAATAGACCGCAGCCGTGAGGATCCCCGGGGGCGCCGCTGCAAAGGTTTGCCCTCCCAGAAGGAGAAACCTTGGCTTGGCGGTCGGCGACTGCAGTGGGCTTACGACAGCAGCAGCATTGTAAACATTTGCGCCGATCTGGTTGACAGTGGAGGTGATGCCGTTCCAGGACTGCAATGTGCCATCGGAGTTCACTACACTGCGCTCCAGTTCGAGTGAACCTGGCGAGCCCTCATAGATGCCCCCGGCGTTGATGACCTGGCCGAACGCACTCCATGTGATGTGCTGCCTGCGCTGTTTGATCGTACTGGCCCCTGCTGTCCATGTTGCGACGACCCCGTTCCGAGCGGGCGCGAAGCGCACGTCCTTCACTCCTGCAGCACTTTGCGCATTCGGATCTGTCGAGTTTTGGGTGTCGCCGTCTGTTACGTAGAGTCTGCCCGCAAAGCCAAAGGCGGTGGCAAAGGCAATGCTAGTTGGATAGGGATTCGTTGAAGTTGCCCATGCGCTGAGCGTCCCGTCGGGCTGTACGGCCGCTGTGTACACGGCGTTCGAAGGAGTCCCGTTTGGCCGCAAACCGCCGACGACGTAGATGTGCCCGTTGAAAATCGTGGCAGCAGGACCTACAAGAGGCTCCGGCAGGGGAGTGCCCAGTTCCGTCCACTGGTCCACCACGCCGCTCACGCTGTTCACCGCGGCCCTGAAAACCTTGGCAGAGCCTCCCGGGGCATCGGTCGAGTTTTCCTGCCCGCCCAAAACGTAGATGAACCGGGCATCCTGGGCTACCAGGGAATTCCCCGGGTGGGCAACGACCATACCAAAGTGCGCTCTGGGAGCAGGAAGAAACATGGCCGAGAGCAAGGACCAGTCCGCTCCCACT
>JBOGNS010000153.1:0-11650 GCA_050747305.1 Candidatus Acidiferrales bacterium
GCGCAGCAAGTTGGCAAGCTGACCTTGCACCGCGCCTTCATTGGTGTGGTGGTCCCAGCCCTGGCTATCCACGAATGCAACTTCCACACCGACATCGGCCTTGATCATCTGCGCCACTTGCATCAGGCTCTGGCCGAAACGGCCGCGCGGATACTGCGCGCCATTCTCCGGACGGAAGCGCCGCGGGTCGTTCTTGCGCAGCATGTCGATGGCTTCGAAGGTTTCCTGGCCGGTGCCGCGCAGCGCGTGATCCACGGTCTGGGCATAGATTGCTTCGAAGCCGCCCGCCGCAGCCGGCGACGGAGACAACACCTGAAACTGGCTGATGTCCGAGAGCGCCAGCGCTGAGGCTTGGCCTTGCAGCGCGCGCGGCAAGCTCTGTCCCATGGCGACGGCGCGGAAAGGCGTAGCTTGCGGCTCCTCGATGATTTGCAGATGGCGGTTGAGCCAGCCGTCTTCGGTGCTCTTCACGCCGGGCGTGCCGGACTCCATGTAGTCCTGCGCGTCGAAATGCGAGCGCGTGCTGTCGGGCGAGCCGGCGGCATGCACGATGGCAAGCTGCCGTTGCTGAAAAAGCGGCAGCAGCGGCTCGAGGCTGGGGTGCAGGGCGAAGGCGCCGTCGAGATCGAGCGCCGTCTCTGCGCTGCCGCGGCGTGGCTTGGGGATCGCGATGGACGGGCGTAGCCGGTAATAGTTCGGCTCGGTGTACGGAATCACCGTGTTCAGCCCGTCGGACGCGCCGCGCTGGAAGAGCACCACCAGAATGCGCTTGCCGCTCGAGGGCGTGGCTGCCACCGCGCGCATCAGGAACGACGGCATCGCGCTGTAGCCGAGCATTGCCACTCCGCTGCCCTTGATGAATACGCGCCGCGTGAGATTCATCGCGCCTCTCTTTCGCACCGATCAGCCATGGGTTTGGCCACAGATGAACACAGATGAACGCTGATTAACATACGGCAATTCATGTAGCTCGCGGCCTGTGCGATTGTGGGGCCACAATTTTCACGGGAGCAATTCCTCAAGTCGAATCGATCCATACTGAGCCTTATCCGTATTGATCTGTATTCATCTGTGGCCACTGCTTATCTCCGCTGAAATTCGGGGGAGCCGAGTACGAGCCCGGCAATCACGCCCGCGTCGACGCGCTGGACGCGATCGTCGAGTGTGGCGCGTGTCACTTGCGGATCGCTGAGCTGTTTCGCCAGCGTGGCGCGAGTTTGCTCTGAAATCTGGCCGGCAAGGAATATCTCAATTGCCTGTTCCAATGCACGCTCGGCGCTCGACGCAGCGCTGCTGCCCAGCAGGCTCGCCACATTCACGCGCGTGCCACGCAAGCGATTGCCTGCCAGGGCCAGGGCAAAATTCAAGCGGTTGAGCAGCGCGCCGGTATTCACCCACGCTTCGGACTTGTCGGAGTAGCCGGTGGGCGGCTGGCACCGGTAGAGCGGCTCGCCGATGCGGTTGGCCCACTGCACCAGCGGCAGAGGGGTCTGTGACTCCGCGCCGAGCGCACGGGCCGTGCTGGCAATCAGCTCGACCGGCTTCTTGATTTTTGCGCGGTACACGTCGCGCGACCAGAATTCAGGCGAGTAAATCATCGCGCGCACCACCGCGCGTATGTCGCCATCGCTCTTGGCGAACGATTGGGCCATGCGCTGCACCAGCGCTTCCGGTGGCGTGTCGCTCACAAAGCGCCGCGCCAGCTTGGTGGAAACAAAGCGCGCCGTGTTGGGGTGGCGCGCGAGCATGTCGAGAATGGCCTCGCCATCCTTCACGCCGCCGGCGTCAATCTTTTTGCCCAGCACGGTCTTGGGCTTCGCGTCGTGGATGCGCGGTTCGAAGTAAAACTTCGCATCGGAGCGCGGCCGCATGGTCCAGCCGGTGAAGGCGCGCGCGACTTCGATGATGTCCTGCTGGGTGTAGCCGCCGTCCACGCCGAGGGTGTGCAGCTCCATCAACTCGCGCGCGTAGTTTTCGTTGAGCCCGCGTTGCCTGCGCTGCGCCTGCTGCCCGGGCTGGCCCGGGCCTGGCGCCTGCATTTGCCGCGCGCGCCGGTTCTCGTCGCGTTGCTGCATCCGCGCGCTGTTCGGATCGCGGCGGCGCATCTGCTCCATCATTTCCGGGTTGTCGCCAAAGAGGCGCTGGAAGCGGTCGCGCCGCCGGCGGAGTTCGCCTTCCATGCGCGCAAACGCCTCGGGATCGGCGCTTTGCCAATTGTCGAGGTAGAAGAGCATGGCGGGGCTTTTCGCCGTGGCATGCAGCATGGCGTGAAAGTTGCCGAGCACATGGGGGCGAATCGCATCGCGCTCGTAGGAAGTCAGCAGCCAGCGGTCCGCGCCCTTGCCTGCAAACACGTTGAAGTGGTTGAACCAGAAGTCCACCAGCATCTCTTCAAGCTGGCGTTCGCTGTAGATGGCGCGGGTAAGTTTGGCGGCGGAAAGCTCCGCAATCACGCGTTGCGGCCCTTGCGCGTCGTCGCCGTCGCGCAGGGCGCGCATTTCGCGCAACCGCTCGCGCATTTCCGGCGTGGCCTCGCCGGACTCCATCTGCTGCCGCATTTCTTCCAATTCCTGACGCTGTTTCTGCCGCTGCTCCTGCATCTGCTGGATTTCTTCGCGGCTCATGCCCGCGCGGCGCATGGCCACCTGCGGCCGCGGATATTTTTCCAGCAGCTCGGCGCTGGACATGGCCAGCGTGGGATAGCGCTTCAGCCGCTGCGCAACCGCCGAATCGTCGATTTTCTCCGGCTGGAGTTGTTGCTCGATCCACTTCTCCAGGCCCAGCGCGCGCACGCGCTCGACATCACCCGGCCGGGGGCCAAATGCCAGCCGGTTGAGCGCATGCAGGATCGCTTCCGGCTCAGAGAGGTCGCGGATGGGCAGGCTGCCCTTCCAGGCTTCCGGGCTCTTTTCCTTGGCGGAAACAGCGAGAGGCGCCGGCACGAGGAGGGCTAGCGCAAGCGCCAGCGACAGGAGTCGCCGCATCCATTCCGCAACTGGCGTTGATTGGCGAGTTCGATGGGCCATGGGCTTTCGCGCCTCCCAGCGCAACAGACACGGCCGCAGAAAGGCAGGCGGCTACCGGATATTAACCCCGGCGCGGCGGAAAAGTTTCGCTGCGCGTTCCAGGCGATAACGTAGTTGGAATGACCAGCGCGCACCGCTAGAATGAACTGAGTAAAATCTATCGAAAGGCCGACGAATGCCCGAATTCGAAGACATCAGGGAGTTGTTACCCTCGCTGGCAGCGCTGATCCCGATACTGGCTGCTTTCGCGGTGGTTTACTGGCTGCTGGCCAAGTCCATCCGCAAGATGGCCGCACGAATCGCTACGAAAGACGAGGGCCACCGCGCGGAGCTGGAAGAATGGGCGCGAGAGTTAGTCACGTTTTTGCGGCGCGGATTCCAGATTGTCGCCGGGTTGATTGTGGTCTATGTGGTGCTGCGCGGCCTCGGCATCGCCGGATTGCCTAAATTCTCATGGGAGGAGCTGGCCGCTTGGGCTTCCGGCTCCGGCATGCGCATCGTGGTGGTGGCCGGGGCGGCTTTCCTGGTAATCCGGATTCTCAACATGCTGATCTCGCGGCTGCCGGGCATTCTATTGATCCGCGCGCGCATTGCGTCGCCGTTGCAGTATCGCGAGCAGAGCCAGCGGCTGGATACGGTAACGCGCCTGATGCAGAGCCTGGCAACGGCGATCGTAGTCGGCCTGGCCGTGCTGATCATGTTGCGCGAGGTGGGGCTGGACATCACGCCGATCCTTGCGGGCCTCGGGATCGGCGGGCTGGCGCTGGGCTTTGGCGCGCAGAACCTGGTCCGCGACGTGATCTCCGGCTTCTTTATCATCCTGGAGAATCAGATTGCGGTAGGCGATGTAGCCCAAATCAACGGCAAGGGCGGCTTGGTGGAAGCGATTCGGCTGCGCACGATTGTGTTGCGCGATCTGGATGGGACGGTGCGCGTGATTCCCGCCGGTTCGATCAATGAGCTTTCCAACATGACGAAGGATTTCTCCTACTACGTCATCGATCTGGGCGTGGCCTACAAAGAGAATACCGACGACGTGATCGAGGTGGTCAAGGAAGTCGCAGCCGAATTGCGGCGGGACCCGGCGTATGCGCCGCTGATCCTCGACGATTTGGAAGTGCTGGGCGTGGATCAATTCAACGACTCGGCCGTGATCGTCAAGGTGCGCATCAAGACGATGCCCATCAAACAATGGACCGTGGGGCGCGAGTTGCGCCGGCGCATCAAGTTTGCTTTCGATGAAAAGGGCATCGAGATACCGTTTCCGCATCTTTCGATCTACGTCGGCGAGGCCAGCAAGCCCTTCGCCGTGCAAGTCACGGAGAGGGAGATGCCCACCGACGGCGACAGCCAGAAAGAGAGTGCCCGAATCGTCGCGCCCGGCGCGCCGGAAGCGGGTTCGCCCAAGAGTCAGGCAGCAAGCCGGAAAGAGTAGGCCCCCGCGCAGCGAAGGCCGGCGCGAGCGTTCGTTCGCGTGGAGTAGCGCGGTCGATCATCGCGGTAAAGCGGTCCACAATTCGAGAAACTTGTGTACCTCGCCAGGATTCTTCAGGTAGTAGCGGGCCGCAGTGCGGCGCTGCTTGCCGACAGCCACCGTAATCCCGCCGAGCGCGCGGAATACGTGCTCATCGGTGGTGTCGTCGCCGATGTGTACCACAGCGTGAAAATCCGCTTGGGCGAACCCTTCGCGCCGCAGGATGAAGTGAATCGCTGTCCACTTGTCCACCATCTGGCCATTCATTTCCGGCACCAGTTCCCACGCCTTCTTGCTGAGCATCACGGAGAGTCCCGGCCGAAGGCACGCTTGTACCGCGGCCCATGCTAGTTCTCTTTCACGGCGGCGGGCGCCGCGGTAATGGACGGTGGTGACCGCACGCTTCACCTCAATGGAGATGCCGGGCAATTTGCCGATGCGCTGAGACAAGAACCTCGTTGCCGCGGCCGCGCGCCGCAACGCGCGCTTGTCGAGCAACACGAAGTCTCGCCCGCGCGGGCTGCGCACATAGCAGCCGTGAACGCCGACGTACCAGATTCCCTCCAGGCCAACTGCTTCGCGGACACTCGCCAGCCGCCGCCCGCTTACCACACCAACCACGTCGCCGCGCTGCGCCGAAGCCGTCAACATTCGCTGGAGGCGCGGGGCGAGGCGCGCCGGATGCACGCGCGGTCGAATCCACGTCAGAGTGCCATCAAAATCGCTGAATAGCGCGCGCCGCCGCGCGTTGGCAAGGCGGGGCCGCAGGCGCGGCCACTCCGCGAGCAAATGTCGAGGACTGCCCATGCGTACGAGACGATCTTATCGCTTCCTGGCGCGTTCCTTGTCGCGATTTGACGCTTGCTCGGCCCATGCCGTATAACCAATTAGCGCCGAAAATGGGGCGCACGGAGACCGCTGTGAAGAACCAGGTTCGCTTTTCTGCCTTGATCGTTTCATTTTCCCTGTGCTTGGCGCTGGGCATCGCTTCCCCGCGCTCCGACACTCCGCCCAAACCGCGCATCAACGCCGATCAGTTGCACGATCACGTTGCGCATCTCTCCTCCTCCAAGTTCAAGGGGCGCGCCTCCGGCACCGCCGAGCTGGATCGTGCTGCGGATTACATCGCCAGCGTTTTCAGGAAGGCGGGTGTTGGACCAGCCTTCGGTAAGTCTTACTTTCAGCCGTTCACGGTCACCGTCGGCGCGGGCCTCGGAAAGCAAAACGAAGTGACCACGCACACCGGCGGCGCGGCGCAATCGCTGAAAATGAACGACGAGTATGTACCGCTGAATTTTTCCGACAACGGGCACGAGCGGTTCGCGCTGGCCTTTGCCGGCTACGGCATCACCGCCAACGAGTATCAGTACGACGACTACATGCACATGGACGTCAGCGGCAAAGCCGTGATCGTCCTGCGCCACGAGCCGCAGGAAGAGAATCCGCACAGCGTCTTCGCCGGAACTGAACTGACCACGCATTCTCAAATCGTAAGCAAAGCCATCAACGCGCGTAATCACGGCGCCCGCGCCATGATTCTGGTCAACGATCCCGGGCCGCACCCGGAAGACGACGACACGCTGGTGAAGTTCGGCACCCTGGCCGGGCCCGATAATGCGGGGCTGCTGCTGATTCACGCGTCACGCGTAGTGGTGGATGGCTGGCTAGCGCCGGGCGGTAAGTCGCTTACCGCCTTGCAGCAGGCCATCGACGAAAAGCTGATGCCGCAATCGCACTACATTCCGGACACAACGATCGACTTGCTCGTGGACATTGAACGGCGCACGGCACAGACGCGCAACGTCGCAGGCATCGTGCGCGGCAGCGACCCGACGCTTTCTGCCGAAGCCATCGTGGTCGGCGCGCATTACGACCATCTCGGGCTGGGCGAGCGCAATTCACTCGCGCCTTCGCAGGCCGGCAAAATACATCACGGCGCTGACGACAACGCCTCTGGAACCGCGGCGCTGCTGGAGCTGGCGCGTACGCTGGCCGCCGAGCGCGCATCGCTGAAGCGTAGCATCGTGTTGATGGCATTCTCCGGCGAAGAGCTGGGCCTGCTCGGCTCGGCGCACTACACGAAGCATCCGGCTTGGCCGCTGGAGCGCACCGCCGCGATGGTGAACTTGGATATGGTGGGCCGGCCGCGCGAAAACAAGCTGTACGTCGGAGGTATCGGCACCTCGCCGAATTTTCGCGAGATCGTGGAGAAGGCCAACGCCGGCAGCTTCACTCTGAGCTTCACCGATAGCGGCTACGGCTCGAGCGACCACCAGTCGTTTTACATCAAAGATGTGCCGGTGATTTTCTTCTTCAGCGGGCTGCACGCCGATTATCACAAGCCGACGGATACGGCAGACCGCATCGAGCCTGCGGCGCACGCGCGGGCGGCCGAGCTCGCGCTGCGCACCACCGAAGCGCTGGCCACACTGGAAGCGCGTCCTGCGTTTGTGCGCGTGCAGGAGCCGCAGCGGCCGGTGAGCGGCAGTGGCGGATCCGGCTACGGCGCCTACTTCGGCTCGATTCCCGATATGGGCGAAGAAGTAGAAGGCGTACGCTTCGCCGATGTGCGCGAAGGCAGCCCTGCCGCGCAAGCCGGCCTAAAGGGCGGCGACATTCTCGTCGAGTTTGCCGGGAAGCCCATCAAGAACCTCTACGATTTCACCTACGCGCTGCGCGCGCATAAGCCCGGCGAAACCGTGCCCGTTACGGTGCTGCGCAAAGGCGAGAAGCTCGCGGTGAAGGTCACACTCGAGCAGCGGAAGTAGGCGGTCGGTGGTAGGGGGTAGGTGATCGGTGGTCGGTGGTCGGATGAATAGATCGTACAGTGGTAAGGCGAGGTGAGTGGTTAATGATGAGTGATTGCGCGCGTCGTGACGCGCCAGGTTGTAGGCCTCGAAAACCCAAACAGTTAGGTGGTCCGGTAGAGCTTGCTGGCGAGGATGTTTTGTTCTGAGTTCTGAGTTCTGAGTTCTGAGTTCTGAGTTCTGAGTTCTGAGTTCTGAGTAGTTCTGAGTTTCACTGCTTTAGTCGCGCGAGAATTCTCTTCAAGCTTTCTTCGTGCTGGCCGCGCAGCTTCACGAACTCGACGCCTAAGCCACCGGGCTCGCGCCGGCGCACTACGCAGACAGTTTCCACCACGTCGTCACTGGCGCTCATGCGAATGCCGAAGGCCGAGCCTTCCGGATGGCTTTCGCGCGTGCGGATGTACATGCCCCCCAGGCTGAGTACGGATACCTTCCCATCCAGCGCGATGCCCACGCCTTCGCACTGCACCGGATAGTGATCCGGCACCAGCACGCGTTGATAGAAGCGGTAGTTATTCCGTCCAGACGTTCGCATGGCTTGGCACTTTCTAAGTTAGCCCAAGGGCACTCCCGAATTTTTTGCGCGAGGCCGTTCGCGGCTATCGCGCGGCGCGAAATGCATCGAGCGTCCAGCCGTCGGCGACCTCGTCATGCCGCAGCACGTAGAAGTTGCCGTCGGTGGCGCGGACACGAAAGTAACGCGCATCCGGCGAGTACCACCGGTCGTCCACCTCGTCCACTTCGAACGTGCGCCCCCGCAGCTCGAACCGCAGCGGACGCTCGTCTGCCCGATGGCCGGCATAGCACTCCACTCGGATTGGACTCGACAGGTTCACTGCGCTTCCTTCCATCAGCCGTCGTCAGCAGGCACAGCCGGGCTACGTTTTTTTAGCCGGCTTCTTGTCCTTCGCGGGTTTGTCCTTCTCTTTCGCCTTGTCTTCCGCCGCGTCTGCGGATTTCTTTTCCTTGCCCGCCTCAGCTTTCTCGTTTTTCTGCGCCTTGACTTTGCTCTTGTCCGGCGCGGCCGATGATTTGCCTTTCGACTTCGCGGCTTTGGCTTTGTCGTCGCTCAGGCCCTTCGGCGCCTCGAAGCCGCGATGCTCCTGTCCCTGTCCTTGCGCTTGAGCTTCGCGAGCGCGCTCCTGACCGCGGGCGTCGCCACCTTTGTTGCTCGCCGTGTTGTCAGCCTTCTTCGCGGCGCCTTTCGCTTCCGAAGCTTTGGCGTCTCTGCCGGCTTGGGCCTTTGCGACTTTTTCCTTCGTTGCTTTCTCTTTGTCTTTGTCTTTGTCTTTGTCTTTGTCTTTCTCTTTGTCTTTCTCTTGGACTTGGGCTTTGCCCTGCAAAGCCGCGTCGGTTGCAGCCGGCGGCTTGGCCGGCGCAGGCGACTTGCCTTGTCCCTTGCCTTGAGCAAATACCATGGCCGGCATGCACAGCAGCACCGCAGCGACAACCATCAGGATTCGTGAACGCATCGTTTACCCTCCTTGCAGCACTCTGAATGCGAGTAGTCCATTCTAACGCTACTAAGAACCGGCGGAGTGCGATTCTTTTTTTTGGTCCGCGCCCTGCTCCTCATGGGTGCGAGTGATCCAGCCTAAAATCGAGAGCGGCCTTGTCGGTTTTGGCTGCGGCGTCGGCGACGCAAACACTTCCGCGTTGTACCCGGCGCCGATGTAAACCACCAGCGCGCTCAGGTAGAGCCAGACCAGCAGGCCGATCGTCGCCGCCAAGCCGCCATACACCGCAGAATACGGCATGCGGCGCACATACTCGCCGAAGGCCACATTCACGATCCACCAGAGCAGCGTTGCCACCAGCGTACCAGGCCACACGCGGTTCCAGTCGTCACGCCGCATGCGACCGTAATGGTAAATCAGGGAAAGCGTGATCATCGCCAGCACCAACGCCAGCGCCGTGAACAGCGCGCCCCAGATGGCATTGAACACGCCGGGCAGGCCGAAGCGTCCGATCAGCCACTCGCGCAACTGCCGGCCAAATACGGTGAGCAC
This sequence comes from Candidatus Acidiferrales bacterium, assembly GCA_050747305.1. Lineage (GTDB taxonomy): Bacteria > Acidobacteriota > Terriglobia > Acidiferrales > UBA7541 > JBOGNS01. The sequence goes on from JBOGNS010000153.1 coordinate 9,317, forward strand.
CACGGCGCCGATCCACGGGCCGATGGTCAGAGAAAGCAGCAGCAGCGCGCGCAACTGATCGCGCCAGAAGCCGGGACCTTGGCGCTCGCCATAAATTTGGCGAAAGCCGCTCATCAGCCCGTTCATCACTTGCAGCCCGCCGAGCAGCGTGCCGCCAACGCCTAACGCCCACCATTTGGCGGGATCGCCGCCCTGCTGCGTGAGGTAATTCACCACCAGCCGCTCCGAGCCGGGCGGCAGCACCGCGCGGAAACGCGAAAAAAACTCCTCCACCGCGGCGCTCAATAAGTCGGATGTGGCTAACGCAGAAAGGAACAGCAACATCAACGGAAAAAACGTAAGGAAGCCGCCAAAGGCCACTGCCTGCGCGTATACGGGCACGTCGGGGAAAACGCGGCGCAGGGCCCCGCGGAAATGACTCCAGAAAGCGCCCATGGCACTCCAGTGATTATATGCCGCTGCTCGCATCTCGGGCTCGACCTTTAGGCCGGCATCACTGGTCGGCTTCGCGAACGTGGGCCGTGTGCGGTGCGGGCCGCCGACTTGTGACGCATTTCGCCGCGCAGTACACTCATGCTTCAGCGTAGGGCAGACACTCTCGTCTGTCCACTTTGGGGCGCGAATCCATTTCGCAAGGTGCACAGGCAAGAGTGCCTGTGCTAGGCGCAAGGAGGCGGCAATGGCACGCACCGTCCGATGCGGACTGATACAGGCGCACTGCGAGTGGTCGCCGGAAAAATATTCGCTCGCCGAGATCAAGAAACGCATGATCGCCAAGCACGAAAAACTTATCGCCGCCGCGGGCAAGAAAAAAGTGCAGATCCTCGGCTTGCAGGAACTCTTCTACGGGCCGTATTTTTGCGCCGAGCAGCAGACGCGCTGGTACGACTTGACCGAGCCGATTCCCGACGGCCCTACCATCAAGCTGATGCAACAATTGGCCAAGAAACACCGCATGGCGCTGGTCGTGCCGATCTACGAGATTGAAATGACCGGGCTCTTCTTCAACACTGCCGCGGTGATTGATGCCGACGGCCGCTACCTGGGGAAGTATCGCAAGCACCATATCCCGCACGTGCACCCGGGCTTCTGGGAGAAGTTTTACTTCACGCCGGGCAATACCGGTTATCCGGTGTTCGACACGCGTTACGCGAAGGTGGGCGTGTATATCTGCTACGACCGGCATTTCCCCGAAGGTGCGCGCATCCTCGGGTTGAATGGCGCGGAAATCGTGTTCAATCCGTCGGCGACGGTTGCCGGCCTGAGCGAACATTTGTGGGAGCTGGAGCAGCCGGCGCACGCGGTGGCCAATGGCTACTTCGTCGCGGCGATCAACCGCGTGGGCTACGAGAAGCCGTGGAGCATCGGCGAATTTTACGGCAAAAGTTACTTCTGCAATCCGCGCGGCAAGATTGTGGCGCAGTGCAGCCGCGACAGAGACGAGTTGCTGGTCGCTGATCTGAACTTCGAAGAAATCAACGAAGTGCGGCGCACCTGGCAATTCTTCCGCGACCGCCGGCCCGACAGCTACGGCGAAATCACCGCTATGCATGCAGCGCGCGCCGCAACGGCCGCCAACTAACAGAAAAGAGAAAATGGAAAACAGAAAAGAGTCAGAGCACGCGCCAAACCCTATCTCAGAGTCTCTTTTCTGTTTTCTCTTTTCTATTTTCCGAGGACTTCAGACATGACCACGAAACCACAAATCGAAGCAACCCGCAGCCAAGAGGTCAGGCGCAAACACAAGGAATTCTTGTGGCCGGCGGTGTTCAATTACTACAAGGAGCCGCTGGTCACCGACCGCGCCTCGATGCAGCACGTGTGGGACGTGGAAGGCCGCAAGTATCTGGACTTCTTCGGCGGCATCCTCACCGTGTCGGTGGGCCACTGCAACCCGAAGGTCACCGGGCCGATCAAGCAGCAGACCGACCGCCTGCAGCACACCTCCACCGTTTACCCCAACGAGCAAATCGTGGCACTGGCGGAAAAGATCGCGCACATCACGCCCGGCGAACTGACGCAGAGCTTCTTCACCAACTCCGGCACGGAAGCCGACGAGACAGCGATCCTGCTGGCGCGCATGGCCACCGGCAGTTTCGACGTGGTGGCGCTGCGCCATGCCTACTCCGGCGCGTCGCAGCTTGCCAAGTCGGTGACTGCGCACGCCGCGTGGCGCAAGGCTGCGGTGATCAGCGTGGGCATCGCGCACGCCATCAATCCTTACTGTTACCGCTGCCCGCTCGGTTTGACGTATCCCGATTGCGAAGTGCGCTGCGCAAATGACGTTGAGAACCTGATCCAGACCGGCACCAGCGGCTCCATTGCTGCCTTTAT
>JBOGNS010000154.1:0-1747 GCA_050747305.1 Candidatus Acidiferrales bacterium
CGCATTCGGAGGCTACGTTGACCGCACGCATCCTGAACGGCAACGCCATCCGCGACCAGATTTACTCCGAATTGCAATCTGAAATCGATGACCTAAAGCGCCAGGGCGTGCGCCCCGGCCTGGCCGCCGTACTGGTGGGTGACCATCCGGCCTCGCACCTGTACGTCAAGAGCAAAATCGCCGCGTGCGAAAAGCTCGGCATCTTCAGCGAAAAGCTCATGCCGCCCGTCACCATCACCACCGATGAGATGCTGCGCGTGGTGGACAACCTCAACCGCCGCGACGACATCGACGGCATCCTCGTGCAAATGCCTCTGCCCAAGCAGGTGGATAGCAAGCGCATTCTCAATGCCGTCGCGCCGGAGAAAGACGTGGACGGCTTCCATCCCGTCAACGTCGGCAAATTAGTCGCCGGCAAGCCAAACCTCGTTGCCTGCACACCCGTGGGCTGCATGGAAATTCTGCGCCGCAGCGAAATCGCCATTGAAGGCGCGGACTCTGTCGTCATGGGCCGCAGCGACATCGTCGGCAAGCCCATGGCCATCCTGCTGATGCATGCGCACGCCACCGTCACCATTTGCCACTCCAAGACGCGCAACTTGCCCGCCGTCGTGCGCCAGGCCGACATCGTGGTTGCCGCCATGGGCCGCGCCGCTATGGTTACCGCTGACTACATCCGCCCCGGCGCCACGGTCATTGACGTCGGCCAGAACGTGATCACCGATGCCGCGGAAGCCAAACGCATCTTCGCCAATTTCCCCGACAAGATCGAATTGTTCCGCAAGAAAGGCAACGTGCTGGTGGGCGACGTGCATCCGGACGTGGCGAATGTCGCCGGCGCGATCACACCCGTGCCTGGCGGCGTCGGCCCGCTGACGATTGCCATGCTGATGAGCAACACGGTGCGTGCCGCGCGCCTCCGCCGAGGCGCCACTAGCAGCGCCGGGCGCGAAAGCGCTTCACACGCCACGGGAGTGGCGCAATCCTGATGCTGCGCGTAGGACTTACCGGCGGCATCGCCAGCGGCAAATCCACCCTCGTCGGCCTGATGCGCGCGCTGGAGTGCGTGGTGATCGAGCTTGACCCCATCGCGCATGCCGTGATCGAGCCTGGCCACGCCGCACACGAGCAAATCTGCAAGGAGTTTGGCGCCGAACTTCTCGATGCTGAGCGCCGCATCGACCGCGCCAAACTCGGCGACATCGTCTTCGCCGACCGCGCCAAGCTTGAGCGCCTGAACCAAATCGTGCACCCGCCCGTGCTGCAAATCGTCGATAGCTGGTTCGAGAGCCTGGCAGAATCCGGCGTCGCTCCGCTGGGCGTAGTGGAAGCGGCGCTGCTCATCGAAGCCGGGTATCATCAGAAGCTCGACCGGCTGGTGGTCACCTGGTGCCGCCCCGAGCAGCAAATCGAGCGCCTGCTCGCCCGCGGCCTTTCGCGCCAACAAGCGGAGCAGCGCCTCGCCTCGCAAATGCCTGCGGACGAAAAGCGCAAGCTCGCCAGCGATGTCATCGATTGTTCGGGCACGCTTGAGCAAACACAGAAACAGGTCGAGCAGGTTGTAGCCACGCTGAAGTCTCTTGCGTCAGATAAAATAGCCAGTGCGCGGTAGCCGCGGGGACCATTTCCGGGGGAATGGGACGGCCATGCGCAGCGAGGTAGGAGTCATGTCGCAACGTTCAAGCACCAGAGCAATTCGCCTGTTAGCCTTGGGCCTCATCATCGGACTGGCGGCATGGTGGGCCGG
>JBOGNS010000155.1:0-2543 GCA_050747305.1 Candidatus Acidiferrales bacterium
CACTCCATAACTTGCCGCCAGCACAAACGCGCCGCGGTGCTGCATCGTTCTATGGGTTCAGGTCGCGCAGGCCGGGAGGGAGCCGCACTTCGATGCGGCGCGCGGCAGGATCAATGCGCGTGCAGATTTCCTCGGCGAGAGGGATGAGCATTTCACCGCCGCCCGCAGTGGTGACGGCGAGCAATGGCGTGCCGGACTCGAAGTAAACATCGCGGACAAAACCAAGAGAAGTGAAGGAGGGTAAGGAGGTGGAGGAAGTGAAGGAGAAAGCGTCCACATCTGATGTTTCGCTCGGCCGCGGCAAACGATCGCCAACCTTCGCTTCCTTCACCTCCTTCACTTCCTTCACCTCCCAGACTTCGCAGCCGATGAGATCCGTGACGTAATACTTGCCTGCCGGCACGGGCGTGCGCTCGCCCAGCGGGAGTTGCACTTCGCAGCCGACCAGCTTCCGCGCCTCGTCAATCGAGTCGACGCCTTCGAAGTGAAAGATCGCTTGCCCGCCGCGGCTCGAACTCAGCCAGCAGCGGCGCACGCGCACGGGGCGGCGCCGCCCGCCAGCATCCAGCAAAAGCACGTCGCGCAAGGTAGTGAGGCGCTGGGGAAAATCGGTGAGGATGTTGGCAGCCACTTCACCGATGCGGCCGCGCACGCGCACAATCGCAGCTAGCGACACGAAGGCGCGGTCCTCTGTGCGCGATGGGACGGCCGCCGCCTCCTCCGTGCCTGCATTGCCCGCGCTGGCGGAAAAAGCTGGCGAGGCACACCCTTTCTCCGCAGAGGCACGCGGTGAATTGCGCGTCCGGCCCGGTGGGCGATGGGGCCGGTGCGGCACTACTCAAGAATCTCCAGCGTGAACCGTTTCTTGAGCTTCATGCCGGCAGCGCCGAGAATCGTCCGGATGGATTTGGCAGTACGTCCCTGGCGGCCAATCACCTTGCCGAGGTCATCGGGAGCAACGCGCAGCTCCAGCACGGTGACTTGCTCCCCGTCTACCGCCTTCACGGATACTTGGTCCGGCTGATCCACCAGCGCTTTGGCGATCGCTTCTACCAGCTCTCTCATCAGCATCTCCCTGGGCCGGTATCAGCACAACGTGTGCGTGAGTGTGAACGTTCGGGCGCTCTTGGAGCCGTCCGAAGAGGCGTCTTGTCGAACCCGCGGGTGGGAACGGCAATCACCTGACAGGAACCGGGGCCGGGAAACCGCGTGATCCTATCTATCTCTATTGTGCGGGAAAAAAAGGAAAGAAAGCAATCGGGCAATCTGCTACGTCGTGGGTTATCGACCCACTACGCAAGCTTCTCGGGTCGTGGTGAGTTTGACCCGCTGGCAATCTTCTCCCGGCGGATGAAGCTGGCGACGGTTTCGCTGGGTTGCGCCCCGCAGGCCAGCCAGTGCTTGATGCGGTCGGCATTCAGGCGGATGGCGGCGGGCTTTTGCAGCGGGTCGTAGTGGCCCACGATCTCCACAAACCGGCCGTCGCGGCGGCGGGTCTTTTCGATCACCACCACGCGATAGCTCGGTTGCTTCTTCTTGCCAATTCTCGAAAGTCGAATTGTCAGCAAATCAAACCTGCCTTTTTTGGGCGGACGCAGTCTTACCCGCCTGCCCCTGAAACTCCGAAACACGATCTGCCGGTGGGTCCCGCGGTGCGGAGCCGTGCCCAGCTACGTCAGCGGCCATAGTATAGCTGAAACCGGCGATTTGCGCGAATCCGACTTGGCATTGGCCGGCAGAATGCTTGCGTGTAGGTGGTGGCGACCGTCAGATCGCCATTCCCGGGCCGATGGCCCTCAAGATACCAGCCTGAAGGCCGGGGAGGGCAGCAACATAACTCACCAGCCCATGCGGCGGCGCAGCGACGTGATATGCGCCACGTGATGGCGTCCGTGCCATTCGTAGAGCGAGAGCAGCGTATCGAGGTTCATTTCACCCAGGTCGGGGTGCTTGAAGCGGCGGGCGAAATCCGCAGCGGTCATCGAGCGCAGTAGCGCCACCCAGCGCGCGTGCAACGACTCGAGCAATTGCAGCGAAATTTCGACCGGCGTTTTCTGCACCTCCGCCGTCTCCGCCCACTTATCCTCTTCGTAGGTTTTAATCGTTGGCACGTCTTCGGTGAGCGTCCACTTGAAGCGGCAATAGCTGTTCATGTGGCTCTCGGGGACGTGATGGATCACCTGGCGGACGGTCCAGCCACCCTCGCGGTACGGCATGGCGAGCTGCTGCTCGTCGAGGCCGACAACAGCCTTGCGGAGGTTGGCAGGCGCGGCTGCGATTTCATCGATGAAGCGGCGACGCGTAGCGTCGTCGAGGCTGGTCTTCTTTTCCCACTTGCCAATCGGGTAGCGCAAATCTTCAGGCATGGCTGCCCCCTTTCCAAAACCGCCATCATCATACTCGGGACAGCGCGAGGAGCCGAACGGCCAATTTGGATGCGGCTGGCCGGTGGTTCGCTCGCCATCTTGGATGTGTTGACCATTGTGTAGAAAGTGTGTAGGCTTATGTGTGGAGTTCCCGACGATGCCTACCAACCTTGCCAT
>JBOGNS010000156.1:0-1970 GCA_050747305.1 Candidatus Acidiferrales bacterium
GCGCACGCCTAGATAGTTTATGAACGTGATGAAGGCGATGGCAGCAGCGGCGAGCGGTTGCGCCCAGGTGAAGGTGAAGCGGTAAGGCTCGGCGGCGCCAGGGAGCGCGATGTCGAGATCGAAGATCGGCGCGCGCACGCCGGGAAAAAAGAAGCTCAGAAAAATCAAGAAGCCGGCAGCGATGGTGGAGATGGAAGCCGGCTTGCCTACCAAATTGTTCATCCAGCCGAAGAGGAAGCCCCAGCGTGGGCCGAGCCCGCGGCTGATGTACACATACGGCCCGCCGGCCTTGGGCATGGCCGCGCCGAGTTCGGCGACGGAGAGCGCTCCCGCCAGCGATAGGAAGCCGCCGACAATCCATACCAGAAAGATGATCCCCACCGAGCCGGTGGCGCGGGCCATCGAACTCGGCACAAGAAACACGCCGGTGCCGATGATGTGGCCCACCACCATGGCCATAGCGGCCCACGGGCCAAGGCCTCTCACAAGCTCCAGTGGCTTGCTTTGCGTCATCCGTTGAAACTCAGAACTCAACTCAGAACTCAGAACTCAGAACACTGGCATTGGATGCATCCGACGGCATCACGAAATTTGGAACTCGCCACATCAAAGAACTGAAGTTCAAAAGAAATCGAGAATCGACAAACCCTGGGCGAAATATTCGAGAGCCGCGCGATCTTCAGTTCGAATTTCGCGTTTCATCTGTGTTCATCCTGAATCCTGCGTGAAACGGTTTTGACTATGCCTCCCGTTCCGCTATTGGTGCGGTGTCGGATGGTCTTTGGTCGTTGCGCGGAACCCTACCTTAAAGGTAGCTTTCGGCGCAATCGCCGAAGGCACTCACAAGCCGCGTTTTGGAATACATATCGAACGCACTCATGGAGCCTTCACGCAGGATTCAGGTTCATCAGTGTTCATCTGTGGCCCCCGCCTGCGTTACCCTCTCCGAGCGTGCGCGGGAGGCGCGCTGATCAGGCTCGCGAGCGAGCCAACCAAGAATGTCGCGGTGGTGCCGACGGCAACGTACCACGTCCAGGCCAGCGGCGTGGCGAATTTTACGTAGAGCATCACCGCAAGCCCTGCAATCATACCGATGAGGGCGCCGTTGGCGGTGGCGCGGCGGTTGAGGATGCCCAAAAGGAAAAGGCCAAGCAGGCTGCCGTAAACGATAGAGGCGATGGTGAGCCCGGCTTCCAGCAGCGGTCCCCAATGGAGGGTGCCGAGCAGCAGCAGTACCACGCCCCACGCCAGTGTGGCGTAACGCGACCGGCGGAGAAATGCGGCTTGCTCGCCGGGTTGATCAGCGGTGCGGCGCGCGCCGAGCAGGTCCACCATGGTGGAGGACGCCAGCGAATTCAAGGTGCCGCTGGTGGTGGACATGGCGGCGGCGAACACGGCCGCAATCATCAGTCCGGCCAGTGGCGCGGGCATTTGTGTCACGACGAACTCGGGCAGCAAGTAATCGTAGCTGCGTCCGCGCTCGATGGCCGGCGCGCCATATAACACGAAGAGCGCGACGCCGATCACCAGAAAGAGAGCGAACTGCGCGAAAATCACGACGCCACTGGTGAGCAGCGCCAGCCGGCTATCGCGCGCGCTGCGCGCCGCGATCAGCCGCTGCACCATGAGCTGGTCGGTGCCGTGGCTCGCGGTGGTCAGGAATGTGCCGCCGATGATGCCGCCCCAGCAGGTGTAAGCCTGCGTAGTGTCCCAGATGAAATTGAAGATTTGGAATTTGCCGTGCGCCGCTCCGACCTGCGCGACCTCAGCCCAGCCGCCGGGGATCTGCTCCAGCAGCAGAATCAGCGCCGCCACGGCGCCGGCGAGATAGATGGCGAGCTGGATCACGTCGGTCCAGATCACCGCCGCGAGCCCGCCGTGGAAGGTGTAGAGCAGGGTGAGAATGGTGATGAGGATTACCGAGGTCACTTCTCCGGTGCCGAAGGCGACACGCACCACCAACGCTACGG
>JBOGNS010000157.1:0-11189 GCA_050747305.1 Candidatus Acidiferrales bacterium
CTTTAGACGCGGTTGCGTCTAACTAACGGAATGCCGGGCCAGGGGACGGAGCGAACGGGATGCCTACGCAATTTCCGAATTCGAATCCTCGAAAACCCATAGGGCGAACACCCGGATTTCTGGTGCATCAGGAATCGTGGGCGCGCGGGTTTTTCTCGCGCATGAAAGGGTATCTTTCCGAGCGCCCAGCCAAGGTGCCGAAGAACGCGCCGCCGGGGAACGTGTTCACCACGGTGGTGGGCGCGGGATTTGGCGCGGGATTCAGCGAGAACCTGAAGGATTTCTTCCGCGGCACGCCGAAACTGCGCGGCCCGGTAAAGTCGCGCATGCTGGTGGAAACCAAGCCGTGGTACGCGCTTTTCTGGGAGAACTTGCGTGACACGGTAGCGCCGCGCAAGCTGCCTCCGTTGCATGTGACCAGCAAGCCGGTGAAGGTGCGCGAAATCTGGAGCAAGAACGAACAGTTCCAGAAGACGCAGGCCATCTCGCTTACGGTGCATGCGGCATTTGTAGTGTTGCTACTCCTGCCCATTTTTAAGGACGTAATGCCCAAAGTCGAAGCGAAAACGCCGGTGGTGGAAATCACCGACATCTCCCCCTATCTCGCGCAGCTACCCGCGGGCAATGACAAGGCGGGCGGCGGGGGTGGCGGCGGCGAGCGCAGCGAAACGCCCGCGTCCAAGGGCAAGCTGCCCAAGTATTCGATGAAGCCGCAATTCGTGCGGCCCATGGTGGCGGTGCGCAATCCGAATCCGAAGCTGGCGATGGATCCAACATTGTACGGCCCGCCGGAGATTAAACTGCCGTCGCCGAACCTGCCGAATTTTGGCGATCCGCTGGCCGCGGTGCTGACCGACTCCAGCGGCCCCGGCTCCGGCAGCGGCATTGGCACCGGCGAAGGCGGCGGCATCGGCTCGGGCAAAGGCGGCGGTGTTGGCCCGGGTGAAGGCGGCGGGGTCGGCGGCGGCGTATTTCGCGCCGGACGCGACGGCGTAGGCGTGCCCGCCTGCCTCTATTGCCCGAATCCGCAGTTCACCGACGAAGCGGTGAAGGCGCGCTATCAGGGCATCGTGGTGTTGCGAGTGATCGTCACCGCAGACGGCCGGGCGACGAATATCAGCGTGGTCAAGGGCCTCGGGCTGGGGCTGGATGAGAAGGCCATCGACGCAGTGAAGACTTGGCGCTTTACTCCGGCGCGCGGGCCAAACGGCCAGCCCGTGTCGGTGTGGACCATGATTGAAGTAAATTTCCGGCAATACTAAGAGCAGTGGTTAGTGACGAGTGGCTAGTGGCTAGCTGCCCAGAGATTTGAGATTTGACGGCGCCTGCGCCAGCAGGCGCCGTTTTTGTTTTCTGTTTTTTGTTTTCTGTTTTCTGTCTTGTGTTTTGTGTTTTCTGCTTTCTGTTTTGTGACTCCACCCTTATCCTTTGGTTTTTCCTTTCACGTTCAAGGTTTCAAGGTTCTACTTTTTACTTTTGCCTTTTGCGTTGCTCCGAGCAACCTTCGTGGCCTGTCGGCGCTTCCCATTCTCCATCTCAATTCTGGGGGAAAAGTTCATGCCCGACTCCGCCCTCGATCCAAAGAAAATCGAAGCACCGACGCGTTTTCGCACACCCTTGACTTCGCCGGAGGCAGCGCAGTGGCGCGTCGGCTTCTGGCGCAACTTGCGTGACTTTCTGGCGGCCCCAGCGCGCTCGCCGCGAACGGCCTCCGCGGCAGCCGGCGCAACGTCGACGCTAGCTTGGCCGGCCGCGAGTCACTTAACGCGCGCGCAAACCATTTCGCTTGCGTTCCACAGCTCACTGATTGTGCTGCTACTGCTTCCGGCAGCCGTGCCGCCGCCGGATGTGCTGGACTTTAACCGCGGCCCCTTGATTTTTTCCGGCTCAGAGCCGCCCCTGATCAAGCGCGATCAAAAGCACAGCGGCGGTGGTTCTGGCGGAAACCGTCAGAACGAGACGCCAACTGTGGGCAAGCTGCCTCCAAATAGCTGGATTCAATTGACCGCACCTCGCCTCCATCCTGAAGAAGCCCGGCTGAAGGCGGAACCGACCTATGTGGGTCCCCCGGAGGTGCGGCCACCCGAAGTGCCGCTTCCCAACTTTGGCGATCCCGATCGCCTACGCCTGACCGTCGCCCAGGGTCCAGGCTCCGGCAATGGATTCGGCGAGAATTGCTGCGGAGGGAATCGCGGACGAGAGGGGCCGGGCAGCGGTCCTGGCCAGGGAGGAGGCAGTGGAGACGACGGGGGCTTTCGCATTGCGGGCAGAAACGCGGGGATGCCGGTTTGCGCCTACTGCCCAAATCCGACGTTCACTGACGAAGCGGTGAAGACGAAGTATCAAGGATCGGTCGTGCTGCGGCTGGTAGTGACCGAGGAAGGCAAGCCGGCCCACGTTTCTGTGGTGCGCGGCATCGGCATGGGCCTCGACGAGCGGGCGCTGGAGGCGGTTAAGACGTGGCGCTTTCAGCCGGCGCGCGGGCCCAATGGCCGGCCGGAGGCGGTGTGGGTGACCGTGGAAGTGATGTTCCGGCAATTCTAGGCAATTGCAAATTCTGAATGTAGCGCCGCGCTTTAGCGCGGCATTTTGTGGCTAACAGCTTGTTGAAAAAACCTGAATTGTCATTCCGAGCCGCGCGTAGCGCGGCGAGGAATCTGCACTCTTTCTCGGCAATCAGCGAGATGCAGATTCCTCGTCCGCCTGCGGCGGACTCGGAATGACACCCAAATCTAGTTTTTCAACAAAGCTGCTAAGGACCTGCGTGCGACGGGCGGCGTTTGGCAAAATCTAAAGTGCCGGGCTAAAGCCCGGCGCTACATCCACCGCAAGAGTGCGTGCCTGGAACGCGAAGGCAAATTGTGTGAGCCACTTTTTTCTTTCTTTTCCTTTTCCTTTCTTTTTTTCCTTCCTTCCTCCCTTTTCCTTTTTACTTTTTACTTTTTCCGCCGAAGAGGCGGGTGAAGACGGACTACACAGCCAACGGGCCCCAGGGTGCGTATCTGGAACGCGAAGGCAAATTGTGTGAACCCGCCCGGAGCGCTAGTCTGATACGATGCTGCGCATGAAATGCAGAAGCGGTATGGCGGCGATGCAATGGGTGGGCGCGGCGGCGGCTCCGGTGCTGTTCACGCTGGCGTTGTTCTCACCTGCCGCCTCGTCACAAGGGGCAGCGACGGGAAGCATCGAGTTCGTTGTGCTGGTTACGCCGAGCGGCGGGCGCGCGGAGCCGGGGCGCGCGACCGCGCTTTTCCTGCTCACGCGCAGTTTCGCCGAAATTCGCCAGGAAGCCGAAGCGTCTTTCGCCAAGCCTGACCTCGACGAGTTCATCGACGATCTGGAAAGTTCGCCCGAACTAAAGGCCTGGATGAAAAAAGCGCGCACGGTGGACTTGACCGGGCCCGATTTCATGCGCGCGCTGAAGAACGAAGACATCATGAAAGTGCCGGAATTCCTCGAAGCGTACTTGGCGCGCAATGCGGTGGACGTGGCCGTCGGCTTCCCCAAGCCGAAGCACCGCGAGAGCGACCGCGAGAAAAACCCCGCGCGCTACGAGAAGCAAAAGGAAGACTACATCGACGGCATCCGCAAGTTCATGGACACCTACCCGCACTCGCGCGACGGGCTGGACCTGCACCTGGTGGGGATCAACCCGGGGCAGCGCTGGGTGCGCCTGCTGGCGGAGCGCGACGAAGACGCGCGGCTGCGCGCGCTGGAGTGGGCCAACACGCGCTATAGGGTGGCCCGGGCGGAAACCGGACTCGACGGGCGCGCCGGCTTCGTAGATGTGCCGCCGGGCGACTACTGGCTTTCCACGCTGGACCGCGAAGTGGCTGCGGGCGACGTGCGCATGCGCTGGGACGCTCCGGTGCGCGTGCAAGCCGGACAAGTGACGCGGCTGGAGCTGAACAACTACAATGCGACGCCGCGCGAGCGCGCCGCGCAGTAAGACAGGCAATTTTTGTTTACCCTGAGGTCGCGTACCGCGACCGAAGGGCCTGTCCGCACTTCCCGCCCTTAGCCGGTCCGCCTCTGCCCGATCTCTTCCGACAAAATCCATAGAAAACACTTGACAGCGATAGTCGCTTTTAGCTAATATGTAGCGGAGAGTTTTCTATGAGCCACCGTGGGCAACGATTTAGAAATCTGCTCGGCTGCCGCCAGCGAAGCTTCGCCGCCGAAGGCCCCGTGCAAGCCTTTGAAAACAAAGCGTTGGCAAGCCCATCGCACCAGCTTCGATTCCGCAACTTCCTTTCGCCTCAGTGGCTTACAGAAAGCGAAGCCCTATGCCCGTCCAAGCGTGAAAGCACCCTCGACAAACTGAGGCAAATACGCGGACTCCACACGCCCCGCGCCGGCGAAGCTTCGCCGCCGAAGACCCCCTGTAACCCCTTGACAACAAAGGGTCGGCGGACCCTTCGCGTGAGCTTCGATTACGCAACCTCCTTTCGCCTCAGTGGCTTACGGTGGGCGAAGCCCACCCCCCTTGAAGCGCGAAAGCACCGGGGGGGGCGGGCAGGCTTTTGCCTTCCGCTCTGCGAAACCCTACACTGATAGACTCACGCGGAGTCGGGCGCCCGTAGCGGTCGCCCCAGGAGAAGCGGCCGGATGGGGACGGTATGGCTGTGGGTCATCTTCAATCTGTTCGTGCTGCTGATGCTGGCCCTCGACCTAGGCATTTTTCACCGGCACGCCAAATCCATCTCGCTGAAGGAAGCCACCATCTGGAGCATCGTGTGGGTGCTGGTGGCGCTGCTGTTCAACGTCAGCCTGCTTTACTGGTACCCGCCGGAACTGCCCTCCACAACTCCTGAGGTAATCACCAGCGGCGAAGCCGCAGGGCCGGCGGCAGACGGCGCCGAACTGACGCGTCTGCGCCGCGCGCGAGCGCTGGAATTTTTCTTCGGCTACTTGATCGAGCGCGCGCTGAGCATCGATAACATCTTCGTCTTCCTGGTCATCTTCAGCTACTTCAATGTGCAGCCGCGCTTCCAGTATCGCGTGCTTTACTGGGGCATTCTGGGCGCGCTGATCATGCGCGGCATCATGATCGGCGTGGGCGTGGCGCTGATCCAGAAATTTCATTGGCTGCTGTACGTCTTCGGCGCGTTTCTGCTGTGGACCGGCTGGAAGCTGCTGCGTCACAAAGCGTCGGAGATCGATCCCGAGCACAATCCGGTGCTGAAATGGGTGCGCCGGTACATTCCCATCACCAAGAATTACGAGGGGCAGAAGTTTTTCGTGCGCCAGGAAGGCATCTGGCGGGCCACGCCGATGTTTCTGGTGTTGATAGTGGTGGAGACGACGGATTTGGCGTTCGCGCTGGATTCGATTCCTGCGATTTTCGGGATCACGCAGGACGCATTCATCATTTATTCCTCGAATGTGTTTGCCATTCTGGGGCTGCGCGCGCTGTATTTTCTGCTGGCGGGCGCGATGCCGTACTTTCGCTATTTGAACCACGGGCTGGCGGTGGTGCTGATGTTCATTGGCGTAAAGATGCTGCTCGAGCCCTGGCTGAAGATTCCGATCCTGCTGGCGCTGGGAATTGTGGCGGTGGTGCTGGGAGCAGCCGTAGTGGCATCATTGATTGCCGCGCGGCGCGATGGTGGCGGTGGGCCACCACCGGCAGCGCCGGGCGCGCCAATGGAAGAACACCAACAGATCGAATCATGAGCGAGATCTCCCAACTCGTCGCGCAGTTGGCCGCCGAAGATGAAAACCAGCGGCACGGCGCCTTTGTCGAGCTCTACCGGCGCGGTGCGGACCAGGCGCAAGCGGCGGTGCGCAATTGGGCGGCGGATGCGGATCTGAGGGGATTGGTGTCCGGCCCGCCGACGGTGGGGATTGCGGTGCATCCGGCGCGCTTCGCGGAAATTCGCACAGCCTGGGGCGAGCCACCGCTGGCCGCTGTGCCGGCGGAACAGGATGCGCGCGAATTTGCGTTGCAAGTGGAGTTCGATGGGGCGCTCGCGCTGCTGGATATTCTCACGGCGCGTGACGCAGCGGATCCCGGCTTCCAAGGCGAGCGCGGGGCCATCGCGCGCTTCCTTCGGAAGTTCGGCGAAGGCATCCAGCAAGTGGAGTTTCCCTGCAAGGACGTGGCGCGGGCGGCGGAGATTCTGCGCGTGCGGTTCGCCCTGGAGCCGGTCTATGCCGAGCCGCGGCCCGGCGCGGACGGTACGCGCGTGAACTTCTTTCTGGTGCCCGTCCCCGGTAGCGGCAAAGTGCTGGTGGAACTTTTCGAGCGCGCGCCGCGTTCGTCTGATTGAACGAGGCACGCGGAATCGGTAGAATCCTTAGGTCGATTCGCTCCTATGCCCAACCGCACAAATGACCGCCCGGCGAGCGGCGCAATGCGCCCGCTGCTGTTTCTGCACCAGTACGTGGTGAAGCCGGCGATTGTGGGCGCGGTGATGCCCAGCTCGCAGGCGCTGGCGCGTGAAATGGTGAGCTGGCTGGAGCTGCACCACGCGCGCGCGGTGCTGGAGTTTGGCCCGGGCACCGGCGCCTTCACCAGGGTGATTCTGCCGCGCATTGCGAAGGATTGCCGGCTGGTGCTGATTGAATTGAACCGCGACTTCGTCGAAGTGCTGCACCGCAGCTTCCCCGGCGTGAAGGTGTACAACGAAAGCGTGGCCAGCGCGCGCAGCATCTGCGACTGCGAAGGCATCGCGATGGTGGACTGCATCGTGTCGGGGCTGCCGTGGGCGTCGTTCCCGCAGGCGCTACAGAAGAGCTTTCTCGCGGCGATTTCCAGCGTGTTGCGTCCCGGCGGCCAGTTCGTCACGTTCGCTTATCGCGGCGTGGACATGCTGCCGCGCGCGCGCCGCTTCCGCGACAATCTGGAAACCTGCTTCCGCGAAGTCACCACCAGCCGCACCGTGGCGTGGAACCTGCCACCCGCTTGCGTTTACCGTTGCCGTTTGTAGAAGCACTAGAGGTGTCCCGTGGCATGGGTGACGGAAGTCTCCGAGGAACAGGCCAGCCCCGAACTCAAGCGGCTGTATGAAGTGCTGCGCGCGGAGTTCGGTTTCGTGCCCGACTTCTATAAGGCATTGGGGCTGTTGCCCAAGACCATCGAAGGCCAGCTTGCGCTGGGCCCTGCGATCTTGAACGATGGCGCGCTGCCGCGGAAAATCAAGGAGCAAATCGCCGTGGTGGTCAGCGGGCTGAACACTTCGTCGTACTGCGTAGCCGCGCATATCGAGCAACTGCGGCGATTCGGTATCGAGAAGCCGCTGGGCCGCAAGCTGGCAGTGGATTATCCCAGCGCGCCCGTCGAGCCGAAGGTGCAGGCGCTGTTCCGCTTTGCCGACAAGCTCACGCGCAAGCCGGGCGATATCGAAAAAGCGGACGTGGATGCGCTGCGCGCGGCGGGCTGGAACGACGAGCAGATCATCGAAACCGTGCTGACCACCGCGCTGTTCGGCTTCTTCAACCGCATCTCGATCGGACTCGGGTTGATCGCCGACTTCATGTAGCGCCGCGCTTTTAAGCGCGGCATCGCTGGCCTGCCAGTGTCGCGTCCCAAATTAATTACATAAGTCGCGGCACTGAACTCGTTGTAGGGGCGCTGCTTGCTGCGCCCCAGTTCCAACGCGAAACTTGCGGGACGCGACACGAGTGCCGGGCTAAAGCCCGGCGCTACATCTCTCGCTTCCACTACGGGCGCGGAGCCTTCACTACAGGCGTTGTACCTTTGGCCACTCGTACTATTTACAGGGCATCAGCGCAAGCCGCATACTCCGCGCTCACCACGGCGAAACTCGCCGTTGGCAGGAGGAATGACATGCTACGTCGCACAGCGGTGGCCCTGGGAATTGCGGTGTTTGCGCTGGCCCTCGGCGGCGGAGTCTCCGCCCAGGAGGGCTCGGGAATCGACTGGCAGAAGGGCCCGGCGGTCGGCCGGCTGGGCAATGTGGCCGAAATCCAGGTGCCGGAAGGCTACCTGTTCTCCGGCAAAGAGGGCACGCAGCGCTTTCTGGCGTTGACGCAAAACCCCACCAACGGCAACGAGCTGGGCGTGCTGGTGCCGGACCGCAACGACGAGAGCGGGCACTGGTTCGTCATTTTCGAGTATCACGACACGGGCTACGTGAAGGACGACGAGAAAGATCAGCTTGATGCCGATGCGATTCTTAAATCGCTCAAGGAAGGAACGGAAGCCGCCAACGAGATGCGCAAGGAGCGCGGCTGGGAGTTGTTCCATGTGACGGGCTGGGAAAAGGCGCCGTTCTATGACACGCGCACCAACAATCTGACATGGGCCATTCGCGGCCGCTCGTCCGGCGGGCAGGAAGTGAGCGAATCGGTGAACTACTCGGTGCGTGTGCTCGGCCGTGGCGGCACAATGAACGTGGACCTGGTTCTGTCGCCTACGATGGTCGGCGCGACGGTTCCTGAGTTCGAGCAACTGATGGGCGGGTTCGACTACATGAAAGGCCAGACCTACGCGGAATGGGTTCCTGGCGACAAGGTTGCCGCTTACGGCTTGACGGCCTTGATTGCCGGCGGCGCGGGCACGGCGCTGGTGAAGTCCGGCCTGCTACAGAAGTTCTGGAAGCTGATCGTGGCCGGTCTTGTAGCGCTGCTGGCCGGGCTGAGGAAACTCTTCCAGATGATGAAACGCGCCGCGTCTCCGGAGCGCAGCCCGACGGAAGACACTGTTCGTGGATGAGCGAAGTTGATGCGCTGTTTCTGGTTCTGGCAGCTCTCTACCTGATCCAGTGCATCCACTGGGTCGCGGAAGAAGCATTCCTGTTTCGCCAAACGTGGCTGGGGCGATGGCGCCCGGCCGCCCTTGCCGTTCACCTTTCTGGTTTACATCGCAAGGCGTTGATGGCCAGCCCGCTGCCGCCGCTCGGCGGCGTGCTTGTGTGTTCGCCCGTGGAACGCGCGGCGCCGTTCGCGCTTGCGCCGGAAGGAGTGGTGCTGCCCGGCGGGGAGAAGTTGCGCTACGAAGAGTTCGCGCTGAGGACTCCGCAGAGCCCGCAACTCCGGCTGAATGGAACGCACGCAGTGCGCTTCGTTTCCGCGGTGGCCGCGCGGCACTGGGCAACCATCCTGCGGAAGTTGGCAAAGCAGGCCGTTGAGCAGCGCGCTTCGACAATCGAGCGAGCGGTCGAGGCGATGCTCGACAGCGAGCGCATCGCGCAGGACGTGGCGCGCTGTCGCGCGCACGCGGCGCTGCTGCGTTGGCATTGCAATGTACTGTTCGTGTTCCTGTTCGTGCTGGCTCCGGTGGCGGTGTGGCTGCGGGGACTGGCATTTACGTGGCCGGTCCTGCTGGCGGCTCTGCTGGTGCAGATGTGGGTGATCGCGTGGTTGTTTCGTCGCGCGCACTTGCGCGTGCAAGCGGAAGACTCGGAAACGCGGTTCACAGCCACGGCCACCATGCTGCTGTCGCCCATGGCGGCGGTTCGCGCCGGAGATTTGCTGCTGCTGGATCTGCTGAGTTGCTATCACCCTGCGGCGGTCGCACGCGTGCTTTGCCGCAGCGAACGGTTTGAAGCGCTGGCCGCGCGGTCGTTGCGCGAAGTGTTCTTTCCGCTCCCTTCATCGAATTTCGCCGACGATGACTCCGGATGGACGGAGTGGTGGGATGCGAAGTGGCGAGAGGCGTTGCGCAGGTTCGTTGCGCGCCACGTGGAGCAGGGCGAGCGCTTCCTGGCCGCACCGTCGGCACAGCAGGACTGCCAGTCCTACTGCCCGCGCTGCTGGAATCAATACCTGAGCCACGCGCGCGAATGCGCCGATTGCGACGGGTTGCCGCTGCGCCCGCTGCCGCACATCGCGCCCGATGCGGGCTCACAAGTATCCGCTTCGCTTGAGCCGTAAGCCTAGGCCGTGGCCTGCTCGGCTGCCACGGCGGCGGCGCCGAGCACCGGGGTCTCTTCGTTGAGCACGAGATAGATGGGAATCGCGGCGAGCAGGTCGTGGAAGCGCGATTTTTTGCAGAAGGCTTCGACAAAGCGCCCGCCGCGCATTTCGTCCTGCAACTTTACGGCGATGCCGCCGGCGACGAATACGCCGCCGCGCGCCAGCGACTTCAGCGCAAGGTTCCCCGCCTCGGCGCCGTAGAGCTCCACCCACACTTGCTGCGTCCTGGCGCAGACAGCGCACTGGCCGCTGTCTGCGAGCTGCGAAATCTCCTTCGCAGAGTCCATCGTCTCATCGTCGAAGCTTGGGTGCCGCACGCTGGGAGCGAGAAACTCGTGGATCAACTGGAAGGCGCTGCCGGAAAGTATGTTTTCCCAACTGACGCTGGCGAATCGCTTTTTGGCGAAACGCAGCAGCTCGATTTCTTCTTCGGTGCGCGGCGCAAAGTCGGAATGGCCGCCTTCGGTGCCCGCCACCCAGCGCCGTCCGCCGCGAAAGAATAGAATCGCTTCGCCCAGCCCCGTGCCCGCGGCAATGAGCGCCTGATTGGCCTGCGGCGCTTCTTCGCCTTGATTCAACGTGATGGCTTCATGCGGCTCGAGCCAGCCGAGACCGTGGCCGGTGGCTTCCAGGTCGTTGAGCAGGGTGGTGCGAGGAATCCCCAGCAGGCGCGCGAGGCTTTTGCCATCGACCAGCCACGGCAAATTGGTGGTGCGCACGTGATCGCCAATCACCGGCCCAGCCACTCCGAATCCTGCGGCGCGAATCCTACCGCGATAGCTTTTTGTGAATTCTTCGACGATGTCTTCCAGATGCGCGTGGCCGCGGCTGGGGAAGCGGCGCATTTCGACCTGGCGGGGCCGCAGCGTGCCTACGCCGCGCATTTCGAAAAGCGCCAGCGTGCACTTGGTGCCGCCGATGTCGCCCGCTAGAATCATGCTTTTCCCACGCGCCAGCCAGAAAGCAGATTGGGGTTCAGCAATGCGCCCGCGGCTCCGTCGGCAAGAATAATCAAATTGCCATGCGATGGACGTACTCGGGCTGCGGGCAGGGATGGTTCGCGGTCACTTTCCATCATTTGGCGCAATGGCGCTGCCTTGCTCTCGCCGGTGATGAGGAACATCACCTTTCGCGCGGCGTTGATCAGCGGGAGCGTAAAGGTGAGGCGTCGCCAGCCCGCGTGCTCGGCCTGCGTGGCGCACACCAGGCGTTTCGTTTCCGCAATCTCGGGCGCGCCGGGGAACAAGGATGCAATGTGCCCGTCGGCGCCCATGCCGAGCAGGAGCAGATCGAAAGACGGCAGCGGC
>JBOGNS010000158.1:0-7897 GCA_050747305.1 Candidatus Acidiferrales bacterium
TGGGCTTCGGCGACGACTGGCACAAGGCCCTCGAGCACGTGAAGATGCAGCACGTCGAGCCGGGCGACCAGCCGGAACTGATCCGCGAACTGGCGCTGGAAGCCACGCGCTACGTCGAGGAAAACGACCTGGTCACGGTGCCGCCGCTGGCCAAGGAAGACTGGGGCATGCGAATGATGTCTGCCGAGCGGCAATTGGTGAACCCATTTTTCCTCGGCGGGGCGGACATCACTGTGTCGTACCCCACCGCGGGCATGTCGCACGAGCAAAAGCTGATGAGCATGCGCGGCAACAACCGGCATTTCGCGCGCGCCACCGTACATCACGAACTGATCCCCGGCCATCACCTGCAAGGCTTCATGACCGACCGCTACAAGCCCTACCGTCGCATCTTCAGCACGCCTTTCTGGGGCGAAGGCTGGGCGCTCTATTGGGAACTGCTGCTGTGGGACCGCGGCTTTGCCAAATCACCGGAGAACCGCGTCGGCATGCTCTTCTGGCGCATGCATCGCTGCGCGAGGATTATTTTTTCGCTGAGCTTTCATCTGGAGAAGATGACGCCGCAGGAGGCCATTGATTTTCTCGTCGAGCGGGTGGGCCACGAGCGCGAGAACGCCACCGCCGAGGTGCGCCGCTCATTCGAATCGGGTCAGTATGGCGCGCTCTATCAGGCCGCCTACTTGCTCGGCGGGTTGCAGTTGTATGCGCTGCATCGCGAGCTGGTCGGCGGCGGCAAAATGACCAATCGCGCGTTCCACGACGCGGTGCTGCGCGAAAATCGCATCCCCATCGAAATGGTTCGCGCTTTGCTAGCGAAGGAAGCGCCCGCGCACGAATTCAAGTCCAACTGGAAATTCTACGGCGCCAATCCCGATCGTTAGTTCCAAGTGGGAGCGAAGGTACGCCAAGACTTTCTAAGGAACCTGAAGAAAGTAGACGGCTCGGCAGCAATCCGCCGGAGGTTCATGGACCTCTGGTTCCCGGCCCGAATTGAACCCAACTGTCGCGCGCTGCGCACGTTAGCACATCTGGCATGAAGTACCATTGACGAATCCGCCGCGCAGTCGTCTCATGGAAGCCCGGCGGGGGCCCAATGCATCGGGGTGCTCCTTCTGCTCCCAGTCCCCAGTGGCCCGCCTGATGCGCGTGGGGGAGTCAGGTGGTCGTCAGTTTATTCAGCAGCAGGGTGGTAACCCGGCGGGCAGACGTGTCGCCGAGCGAAGCGGAGCCGCACCCATTGCCATTCAGCGGTGAAACCCTCGCACACCCCGCGGCGACACAGCCGGAACAGAGGGATGCTGCGATCACCTCGAACCCCAAGGCGTCCCCGGCGACGCACGAAGCATCCGCCTTACGCACACCCAACAAGGCGCCTGGGCCGGCCAAAGCTACAACCGCCGCTGTAGCCACCAGTCCGCCACCAAGCGCAGGCGAGCCGGCTGCCCAAGAAACGCAAAGCGCGGAAGTCGGCACGCTGGTGGACGTATTGTTGCAGCACCGGGTATGGGCCGAGTCCGACGGCAAGGGCGGCGCGCGCGCCGATCTCACCAACAATTATTTGCCCGGCGTTGATTTGAGCGGCGTGAACTTGCGCGGCGCCTTCCTCCGCAAGACCGACTTGGCGGGCGCCGATCTTTCGTTTACCGATTTGCGCGGCGCGTGCCTGGTGCAGGCCAACCTGCAAAAAGTGAATTTGATCGAAGCTCGCTTGCGCGACGCTGCGCTGCAAGGCGCCAACCTCGACGGCGTCACCGAGCTGTTGCCCACACAACTGGGCGGGGCCCACCTCTTCGGCGCCGTGCTGCCCAAGCACTTGCCGGAGCTGCTCTTTCATCGCATGAAGGCCATGACCTACGCCGCGCAATTCACGCGCCGGCTCTTTGTGGCCCTGCTTGCCACTGGATTGCTGATCGGGATTCTTGTGGCGGGCACCACCGACCTGCAAATCGTACGCAATTCGCCGGTGCTGCCGATTCCTTACATCGGTGAGGCGCTTCCGGTGGAAGGCTTTTTCATGTTGATCCCCATCCTGTTGCTCTTCTTTTATCTCTTCGTGCACATCACGCTGCTGCGGCTGTGGGAGCAGATGACCGATTTGCCGTCGGTGTTTCCCGACGGGCAGGCGCTGGATCGAAAAGCCGCGTGGCCGCTGATGAGCCTGGTGCGCACAAACTTTCGCTGGCTGAACGAAGACCGGCTTCCGCCATCCGCGTTGCAGCGCGCGATGCTCACTGCGGCTGCGTACTGGGTAGCGCCGGCGGTGCTCTTGCTCCTCTGGGCCCGTTACCTTACGCGGCTGGACCTTCACGCCTCCACCTACCACGCGGTTCTGGTGGGCGCGGCGGTGGTGCTGGCGCTGTGGCTGCCGGACACGCGGGCGTCCGTGTTCCGCAACGAAGCGCCGGCAGCGAAAGCGCGGACCAAGAGAAAAGCTGCAGCGCGCTTGGCAATGGGCGCCGCGATAGGCGCTGTACTGTTTCTCGTCTCACTTGGCATCGTCACCGGCTCTCCGCACGATAGCGACAGCGGCCAGGCGGCCGGCACTGGGAATCAGTGGGCCGCGCGGGCGCTATGGCTGGTTGGGTACGACCCGTACGTGGATGTTACGGAAATGAATCTCTCTGCGAAGCCCGCGGACTGGAGCGGCAAAGAAGCGGAAGTGGCTGCCGTGAAGGGAGTGCACCTCGACGGCCGCAGGCTCCGCTACGCCGACGCGTTTCGCGCGTTCCTGGTGAACGGGCGGCTGCGCAACGCAGAGCTCCAGCACGCCACGCTGGTTGCGGCGGACTTGCGCGGCGCCGTGCTACGCCGCGCCAACCTGCGGTTTGCCAAGCTGGATCGCGCCCGGCTGGAGCGCGCAGACATGCAGGAGGCGGAGCTGCACCAGGCGCAGTTGGTGTATGCGGAAGCGAGCGGGGTCAATCTCGCCTACGCCGTGCTGGAGGAGGCGGTGCTGGTGGATGCGCGGCTCGGGAATGCCACGCTGTTCGCAGCCAACCTTCGCGCGGCCACCCTCACCGGCAGCACGCTGGACCACGCAGATTTGCGTGAAGCGAATCTGGCCGATGCGAAACTCACTCGTGCCAGCTTGCGCGAGGCGCAGCTCCTGGAAGCGCGCCTGGGGCGCGCGGAACTGCGCGAAGCGCAGCTACATCGCGCGGTGCTGACGGAAGCCGACTTGCGTGGCGCCGACTTGCGCGGGGCCAACCTACAGGAAGCGCGGCTGGCGCGCGCCACCCTCGAAGCTGCGCAATTGCACGGCGCGGATCTGCGCGGCGTCACAGGCCTTACCGTCGATCAGTTGTGCACCACGGCCGGCTGGCGGCAGGCCCTGCTGGATGACGAACTGCGCAAGCAAGCCGAGAAGTCGTGCGGCGAGAAGCCCTAACCCCTTCTCAAAAACTGATTTTGTTTATCCGAGTTCATCTGTTAATGAACCCGCTGCGCTACAACTTGGCCAGCAAGGCGGGGAGTTCCCGGATGGAGGCGAGGATGGCCAGCGGGCGGGTGGCGCGCAGGCGCGCGTGCGTGGGGAAAGGGCCGAGGATGCCGATGGCGCGGACGCGGGCCGCGCGGGCCATCAGCACATCTTCCGGCGCGTCGCCCACGTAGATGCATTCGGCGGGCGCGAGGCGCAGCCGGCGCAGCGCGGCTTGGATGGGCGCGGGATGCGGTTTGCGGCGCGGCGCATCTTCGGTGCAAATGCGCACAGCAAAGGTGTTGCTGAAACCAAATTCGCGGAATTGGCGGGCGACGCGCACTCGGTTCCCACTGGTGACCACGCCAAGCAGGTAGCGATGCGCGAGTTGCCGAAGCACGCTGCGCACGCCGGGCATCAGCGGCGCCTTCAGCGCGCGGTAGCAGTGGCGCCAGATGCGGTCGGCTTCCTCCCAGCGCTCGCGCGGGATGCCGGCGGCGCGATACACGCGGTGCCAGTCCGGCGAATAGTGCTGCGCGAGTTCTGCATCGCCCCAGCCGATACCCAGCGCGGCAAACAACTGCTTGTAAGCGCAAGAGTCGGCGTGGAAAGAATTGACGATGGTGCCGTCCCAATCGAAGAGCACCGCGCGAATCGGAACTCGTGTTGGATGCACAGCAGGATTAGGCCACAGATGAACACGGATGAACACAGATGAGATGAAGGGACGAGGGACTGGGGGACTAGAAGTTGCGCGTCGCCATGTTTCGAGTTTCTGTCTGGCGGAATGCTAGAATTCCACTCCCGCGATATTTCGGGAGGCGACGTGAGCGATTCGGCAGCGCTAGTGCGCTTATTCATCGAACGGATCAATGCGCATGATGTGGACGGTCTGTGCGCGCTCATGACGGCGGATCACGCGTTGGTGGACCCGCTGGCGGCGACGGTGACAGGCGCAGCCAACCTGCGCGCCGCGTGGGAAGCATACTTTTCGTGGTTCCCGGATTACAAGATCGCTGCAGACTACTTCTTCGCGAGAGAGAATCACGTGGCGGTATTTGGTCAGGCTTCGGCCACGTATGCGCCGGACGGGAAGATGCGCAAGGAAAATTTCTGGCAGGTTCCGGCGGCGTGGCTGGCGACGGTGCGCGAGGGCCGCGTCGCCGTGTGGCGAGTGTATGCAGACAATCAGCCGGCGCGCAGTCTGATGCAGCAGCACGCATCACCGAAGGCCGTAAATGGATAGTCGCGATTTACAGAAGCTGATGGAAGCGGTAGCGGCGGGCCGGCTGGCGCCGGAGCGCGCGGTGGAGCGGCTGCGTCACATGCCGTTTGAGGACTTAGGCTTCGCGAAGATTGATCATCACCGCGCGTTGCGGCAGGGTTACGCAGAGGTGGTGTTTGCGCGAGGCAAAACGCCGGCGCAAGTGGCGGCAATTGTGCGGCGCATGCTGGGAACGCGCGAGATGCGGCACAATGTGCTGGTGACGCGCGCGGATGCGAAGATCTACGCCGCAGTACGGCGAGCCTGCGCGTCGCTGTTCAGCCGCCGCGCTAGCAAGGCCCAGCGACGCGGGAAGGCGGCCAAGGCCACGTTCTACCCGCTCTCCGGCGTGATTGCCATCGAGCGCAATCGCCATATCGCCGGCAAGGGTTCCATACTGGTGGTGACCGCGGGCACCAGCGACATTCCCGTGGCGGAAGAGGCGCTGGTCACCGCGCGAATGATGGGCAATCGCGCGGAAGCGCTCTACGACGTGGGCGTCGCCGGGCTGCACCGGCTGCTCGAGCACAAGCGGCTGCTGGATGCCGCGCGCGTGATTATTTGCGTGGCGGGAATGGAAGGCGCGCTGCCCAGCGTGGTGGCCGGACTCGTCGGCGTGCCGGTGATCGCGGTGCCCACCAGCACCGGTTACGGCGCGAGCTTTGGCGGCGTGACGGCATTGCTGGGGATGCTGAACTCATGCGCGTCGAATGTAAGCGTGGTGAATATCGATAATGGCTTCGGTGCAGCGTGCGTGGCCAGCGTAATCAACCGGCTCTAAGCCGCGTTTTTGAAACCGCAGATAAACGCAGATGCACGCAGATTGCAGTCGCGGATGGACACAGATAGAAACGGATTAGGATTGTCGGCTTTTAGTTGCTAACAAGGACCGTTTATTCGCGTGCTGGCGTTGGAACTCTCGCCGCCGCAGCCATCGCGGGAATCCACGGCGCAAGAAATCTTCCAATTCCCACACTTCGAACGCAAACCGAATAGCCTTGTTGACCTGTTCGTCGAAAGTCGTTCCCTGCATTGCCGCCCGTCGCTCGAGCGCCTTGGCTTGCGCAGCAGTCAGATAAATCCTAGTGCGTCCCTTTAGTCGCGATTTCATCTGTGTGACTCCGTGTGCATCCGTGGTTTCAAGAGGCTCATCTCAGCGCCGAAACCAAAGCAGCGGCGATTTGTGACTCCTGCTCGGGGAGGACGGTGCGGAGGTCGAGCAGCAGGCGGCCTTCTTCGATGCGGGCGATGACGGGCGGCGAAGTTGGCGGCTCGGTCGAAGCCCCTCGGTCGGGCGCAGATTGCGAAGCCAGCGGGAGCGTGCGCAGGCGCTCTTCGAGTTGTGCGGCGGAGTAGTGCAGGCTGGAAATGGCGATGAGGCGGGTGGGGAGAGATTGCTCGGGTGTGGAGCCGCCGCCGATTACCGATTGGCCGTCGATGATTTCCAGTTCGACTTCGCCGGCAGGAAGGGCGGAGCGAAGCTTTGCGACGAGCGCTTCAGCGCGGCGGCCGACTTCATCGGCGCTTAGGCGGATCATGCGCAGCGCGGGGATCTCGTCGAACGCGCCGCGCAGGCAGGCGAGCAACGTGGCCTCGAGCACCGCGATAGTGAGCTTATCCACGCGCAGCGCGCGAAACATCGGATTGCGGCGGCAGCGCTCCACCAGTTCGCGCTTGCCGGCGATGATGCCGGCCTGCGGCCCGCCGAGCAGTTTGTCCCCGCTGAAGGAAACCAACGATGCGCCTGCGCGCAAACTCGCCGACGCCAGCGGCTCATCGAATCCGTAGGGCGAAAGATCCGCGAGGCAGCCGGAGCCGAGGTCTTCGAAGACGGGCAGACGACTGCGGCGGCCCAGCTCGACCAGTTCCTCCAGCCCCACGCGGTTCGTGAAGCCCACGATGCGAAAGTTCGACGGATGCACGCGCAGCAGCAGGCGCGAACGCTCGCCGATGGCGCGCTCGTAATCGGCGAGCGCAGTGCGGTTGGTAGTGCCCACCTCGCGCAGCGCGGCGCCGGATTCGCTCATGATGTCGGGGATGCGGAAGCCGTCGCCGATTTCGATCAGCTCGCCGCGTGAGACGATCACCTCGCCCCCTATAGCCAGCGTATTCAGAACAAGACAAACGGCGGCGGCGTTGTTGTTGACCACGATGGCCGCTTCCGCACCCAGCACCCGCGCCAGCAGCCGCGCGGTGTGCGCGTCGCGCTTGCCGCGCTGCCCGGCGGCCACGTCGTATTCAAGATTCGAATACTGCGTGACCGTAGCGCGCAGATGCTCAACCGCCGCGGGTGCGAGCGGCGCGCGGCCCAGATTGGTGTGCAGGATTACGCCGGTGGCGTTGATCACCGGACGCAGCGACGGCTGAAGCAGCCGCGCGATTTCGCCGGCGATGCGCGCTTCGAGAGTGGCCGCATCAATGGCGGCGGCCTCACCGCGTTGCGCGATGTCGGCGCGCAGCTCGTCGAGCACGCCCCGTGCAGCCTCCACCACCAGTCCATGACCGGCCTCACGCGTCAGGGCCGTGAGGCGCGGGCGATTGAGCAGCTCATCCACCGATGGCAATTGACGAAGAAGCGCAACTCTGCTGCCTGAACTCATCGCCAGTATTGGAGCACACAGCAAAGCAAAAAGTAAGAAGGTAAGTGCCAGACAAGCGCGCTCCCTGGACGCCGCTCCTCTTGTCACAGGTCGCCGTGGATGACGTCAGCGTCCACGTCATGCCCCTGGCGACACGATCGGCTAGAACAGCGGTGCCTAGCAGCGCAGGAAGGACGGCAGGGGTGGCGTCGGTGCGACCGGAAGCGGTAATCGGGCTCGCCGCAGGTGAGGTCGTCCATCCGGATTTTGGAAGGAGATTCCGGCATACATAACCACTTGCACGGACTTGCGCCAGGTAAGGTGACATAATCGCAGTAAACAACCTGTTTAGCTGCATTTAGTGACTCTTATTCCAGGCCAATATGGCATGGCAATTGCGGTGCGCATAACGAAGTTCCGCAATTGCGGAAAATCAGTCACATTAACCGCGTACACGCGGCTTCAGAAAGAGGATCGCAGAGAAATGCTGAAACTAAGTGGGGTGTCCAAGCGCGTGGTTAGGTGCATTGCGTTGTGTACATTGGCCTTACTGGCCAGCAGCAGCGCTTTCGCCCAAGCCACGACGGGAACGATTTCGGGTGTCGTCACTGACCCGACAGGGGCAACGGTTCCTGG
>JBOGNS010000159.1:0-7680 GCA_050747305.1 Candidatus Acidiferrales bacterium
AGGATACACCGCGTGCCATCGGATGCATAGCAGCGGCCGCCGGCGCAGCGCGGGCAGCGGATCGTGGCTTCTACGACGCGATGCTCCACTTGCCAGGGCCGCCAAGTGTGCGCCTCGGTGGCGCCGAAGATCACCACCACGCGCCGCCCGGTGCCGGTGGCGATATGCGCGGGCCCGCTGTCGTTGCCGAGAAATAGTTGCGCGCCGGCGATGAGTGCGATCGTCGTGCCCAGGTCCATCGCTGACGCATCGAAGATCACCGCGTCGCTGCCGAATGATTGACGCACGCACCTTGCAAGCTCGGCGTCGCCGGGGCCGAGCCGGACAATCGGCCGCAGGTTGTGTTCGCGCGCCAGCCACTGCGCTACGGCGCCGAAAGCTTCTGTGCTCCAGCGCTTGCGCGGATCAGAAGCGCCCGGGTGAATCACGGCATAGCTTTGGTCTTGCGAGACGCCGCGTGCCGCGAGTTTCGCTGCGACGGATAGCGTCGCATCGGGCTGCGCATATACACGCGCGCGGGGAATCGTATCCTGCGGCAGGCCGGCTGCGTAAAACTGCGTGATGCGGTGCTCGACCGTATGCACGGGCCGCTCGCCAAAAAATACCGAAGGCTCCGGCGCCAACACGTTGTAGAGAAACGACAACTGGCGCCCGCTCCAGCACACGCGCACCGGCACGCCCGCGGCAGCGGTCAGCAGCGCCGAGGTTGGGCCGGCATGCTGGTTGAACAGTACGGCAAATCGCCGCCGGTGCAGCTCATGCGCAGTTTCGAAGAAGCTGCGATGAAGCAGCACGTCTGTCACCGCCGGATTGCCCTCGAGCACCGGCGCGAAGGCCGGTTCAGCGACCACAGTGAGCCGCAAGTCCGGCCGCCACGTATGCAGCGCTGCCAGCGCGGGCGTGAGCATCACCATGTCGCCCAGCGACCGCAGGCGCAGGATCGCCACGCGCGCGCCCTGCGGCAAGCCGGGAAGAATGTCGGCGGGATTACTGAGCTTCAATGCGGGCTTCGTCCACGAGCATCACGGGAATGTCGTCGCGGATAGGATACACGCGCCGGCAAGTGTCGCACTTCAAGCCCTGCTGGTCGGCCGTGAGTTTCACCGGCGTCTTGCACAACGGGCAGACCAGACTGTCGAGCAGCTCCTGGCTGACGGCCATCGGCATCCTCCCATCAGCGCCACTGTAGCAAAGATGATGCGGCGCGAGCAAACTCAGAACGATGAAGGCAGAACTCAGAACGCAGAACGCAGAAAAACAATAACGCAGATGAACGCAGATTGAAGACCATGAACGCAGATCAATCTTTTTCCGTTCGCGTTCATCATTCTGAATCCGCGTTAATCTGCGTTAAATTAAATCCTTCTGTGTTCTGCGTTCTGCCTTCTGCCTTCTACCTTCTGCCTTCTACATTCCCTTGGCGGCCAGGAATTCGCGGACAACTACATTCACGTCGCGATGCTCGCCATCCACCGCGTAGTTGAGGCGGCGCATTTCCTCGGCGGTGATGCGGCCGGCGAGCCCGCGCAGCACTTCGCGCAGTTGCGCGTTCCGCTCGAGCGCGCCGCGATGCACCACGGGCGCCGCTTCGTAAGGCGGGAAGTAATGTTTATCGTCTTCGAGAACCACAAAATCGCGCGCGGCGATAATGCCGTCGGTAGCGCTGCCGGCCACCACGTCCACTTCCTTCTGTTCCAGCGCGCGGTAGAGCAGGCCCAGTTCCATCAGGCGGGGCGCTGAGCGAAAGTCCAGCGCATACGTGCGCGCTAACCCTTTGTAGCCGTCGGGCCGCTCGATGAATTCGTAACCGAAGCCGGCGCGGAATTTTGGCGCGTGCGCGGCGAGGTCGCTGATGGTACGCAGCCCGAGTCGCCGTGCATCTTCGCCGCGCACCACGATGGCGAACGTGTTGTCGAAGCCCAGCGGCTCGGTAACTTCCAGTTGAAACTGCTGCGCATATGCAGCGCGCACACGCTTCAGCACCTCGGCAGGATCGCTGGAGGGCTGCTGGTGCAACACGGCGGTGAGAGCGGTGCCCGTGTATTCCACATAAAGATCAATCTCGCCCGCGCGGACGGCCTGATGGCAAATGAGCGTGCCGCCAAGGTTCGCGCGGCGCTCGACGCGCACCCCGAGCTTCGATTCGATGTGCTGCGCCAGCAATTCCGCCAGCACGATCTGCTCGGTAAAATTCTTCGAGCCGATGACGATGGGGCGCTCGCCGCCGCATCCGGCGAGCATCAACAGCAGGATTGCGGCTATGCATTTCATGGTCATCGCAGAGCGAAGCGCCGCTCGGCCCAGCCGAGCCCCGCGTCGATCGTCACCGCCAGCAGCGCGGCAGGCACCGCACCGGCGAGGATCACGTTGTTGTTCACCATCGAGAGGCCTTGAAAGATAAAAGTGCCCAAGCCGCCGGCGCCGATCGCCGCGGCAATGGTTGCGATGCCCACGCAAATCACGGTGGCCACGCGCACGCCGGCGAGGATCACGCTCATGGCCAGCGGCATCTCCACTTGCCACAACATTTGATGGCGGGTCATGCCCATGCCGCGCGCCGCTTCGATCACGGCGCGGTCCACGCCGGCAATGCCCACGCAGGTGTTGCGCAGGATGGGCAGCAGCGCGTAGAGCGCCAGCGCGATGATCGCCGTACGCGCGCCGATGCCGGTAAAGGGAATCAGGAAACCGAAGAGCGCCAGGCTGGGCACGGTTTGCATCACGTTGGCCACGCCAAGCGACCAGCGCCGCAGCGCTGCGTTACGCGAGGCGGCCACGCCCAGGGGAATGCCGATTAGGGTGGCGGCGAAAATGGCGAGCGCGACAAGCTGCAAATGCTCCACGGTTAACCGCAGCACCTGCTCGCGATTGTGCGAGACGTAGTCGAAGAATTCCATTCCGCCTCCTGCCTCAGCTTGCATCTTGCTCGCGCGCGCCATCGCGCATCGTGGCGAGCAGAGCTTGCACTTCCGGCTCCGGCGCGCGAGCGAAGTCCCGCGCGGCGTGCAATGCCGCCAAGCGGCCGTCCGCGAGCAGTGCGATGCGCGTGCCAAGCCGCAGAGCTTCGCGCACGTCGTGCGTGACGAAGAGGATCGTCTTGCCCAGGCGCGCGGCCAGCGCGCGAAATTCACGTTGCAACTCCGCACGCGTGATGGGATCGAGCGCGCCGAATGGCTCGTCCATCAGCAGCAACGGCGGATCGGCGGCGAGCGCGCGCGCCACTCCTGCGCGCTGTCGCTGCCCGCCGGAAAGTTCATGCGGCTTGCGCGCGGCGAACTGTTCCGGGGGCAGTCCAACGAGGCGCAGCATCTCTTCGACGCGCGACTGGATACGCGAGGCGGGCCAGCCTTCGAGTTGCGGCACCACACCCACGTTGCGCGCGACGGTGAAATGCGGAAACAAGCCCGCATCCTGAATCACGTAGCCAATGTGACGGCGCAGGCGAATCGGATCCCACTCGATGGTGGCGCGGCCCTCGACGCACACCTCGCCCTGTGTGGGGTCGAGCAAGCGATTGACCAGCTTCAGCAGCGTGGTCTTTCCGGAGCCACTGCGGCCCAGCAGCACCAGTGTTTCGCCGCGCGCCACGGAAAAGTTGAGGTCGCTGAGCAGCGCAGGCCCAGCCGGCAGGCGGTATCCGGCGCCGCGAAATTCAATCACCGATTCGGAGGCGGCAGCGGCGGACGTGTGGGCCATCTCGCAGCAAGGCTACCAAGCCGCGCGGTTGGCGCAAGACTTTTTTGGTTGACAGATGCGCGCGCATCCGCGAATCTTGTTTTTGACCTGAATCCCCGTCCCTCCGGGAGCATCCCATCATGAGCATGGCAGCCGGGGCTCAATCTGTCCGCGAAAATTTGATGATGCGATTGGACGAGGCACGCCGCGTCTCCGACGAATTGTTTGGCATCGTGCGACCGGAGGCGCTCTACGAGCGGCCGATCGGCGAGCGGCATCGCATCCTCTTTTACCTCGGCCATTTGGAAGCATTCGACTGGAACCTGCTGACCGCGACACTGTTCGACGCGCCCTCCTTGGATCCCACCCTCGACAAACTCTTCGCCTCCGGCATTGACCCGGTGGGCGGCGGCTTGCCGAATGACCAACCCTCCGACTGGCCCTCCGTTGAGCGCGTGCAACAGTACAACCGACGCTTGCGCGAAATGATCGACCAACGACTCGCGCGCGAACTGAGCTTCACACAAAGCTTCCGCCGTGAAAGGGGGAGCGCAACGAGTAGCGCTGCCCTGGCGAACGACCCTGGGTTGATTCTCAACGTGGCCATCGAACACCGGCTCATGCATGCCGAGACATTGGCGTACATGTTCCACTGGCTGCCGGTGCAAAAAAAGATTCCGCAGGCAGCCTCGCTATCGCTTCCCCTTACGCAGCCTGTGATACGACAGACAATTCCGATTCCCGCCGGAACTGCGACCCTGGGGTTGGCTCGCAATAGCGCGTTTGGATGGGACAACGAGTTTGAGCAACACGCAGTCAGCGTCCCCGCGTTCGCGGTGGATAGATTCAAAGTGACGAACGCGCAGTTCCTGGAGTTCGTTCGCGCGGACGGCTACTCGGAGCGCGCCTTCTGGCACGATGTGGATTGGGAGTGGAAAGAGAAAGGAGCTCTGCGCCATCCGAAGTTCTGGAGCGAGCGCGATGGTCCGTGGCGCTTTCGCACCATGTTCGGGGAAGTGCCGCTGCCCGCTGATTGCCCTGTTTATGTGAGCCACGCGGAGGCCAAAGCTTACGCGCGGTGGGCGGGGAAATCGCTGCCCACCGAGGCGCAGTGGCATCGCGCGGCATACGGCACGCCGGATGGCCGTGAGCGGGAATTCCCGTGGGGCAACCAGCCGCCCGCGGCGCAGCGCGGCAATTTCGGTTACAAGAGATGGGATCCGGCGCCGGTGAGCGCGCATCCGACGGGCGACAGCGCGTTTGGCGTTGCGGATCTACTGGGCAATGGGTGGGAATGGACCTCCACGCGATTCGCTCCGTTCCCCGGATTCGATGCGTTCCCGTTCTATCCCGGCTATTCCGCGAATTTCTTCGAGGGCCAGCATTACGTAATGAAGGGCGGGTCGATGCGCACCGCGGCGTGCATGTTGCGGCGCTCATTTCGCAACTGGTTCCAGCCGCACTACCCGCACATCTATTCCGGCTTTCGTTGCGTGGAGAACTGAGGGCATATGCGTATCCAGGGAATCGTCGCGCCGGCGGCTGTAGCCTTCGCACAGGATGTCTGTGACGGCTTGACCAAGCCGCAAAAAGAATTGCTGTCGAAGTATTTGTACGACGACATCGGCTCCGAACTCTTCGAGGTGATTACGCTATTGCCGGAGTACGGCCTTTCGCGCGCCGGCCAGCGCCTGCTGCGCAAACATGCGGACCAGATTATCGATCGCGTGCCCGGGCCGGTGATGATTGCCGAGCTGGGCAGCGGCAGCGCGAAAAAAACACGTTGGATCCTGGAAGCCGTCAGCCGGCGGCAATTCACGCGCTACTATCCGATTGACATTTCAGCAGCGGCACTGGCGCGCTCGCGTTCCGAGTTGAGCGAGATTCCTTTCGTCAGTCTGGTGGGATTCGAGCACGACTACCTGGATGGGTTGCTGGAAGTGGTGGCGCGGCGCCGCGACGATGACCATTTACTGGTCCTCTTTCTCGGCAGCACCATCGGCAATTTCGATCGCTCCGCGGGCGAGGCTTTCCTGCGCGAGGTTCGCCGGCAGTTGATACCCGGTGATTCGCTGCTGCTGGCCGCCGATTTGGAGAAGCCGGTCCATCAAGTCGAGCTGGCCTACCACGATCCGCTGGGCGTGACGGCGGCGTTTAACCTCAATATGCTGGCGCGCATCAACCGCGAGCTAGGCGCGAATTTCAACCTGGCCGCCTTCGAGCACCTCGCGCCGTACAACCGCCGCGAGCGGCGCATCGAAATGCATCTGCGCGCGCGCTCGTCTCACGCCGTCGAAATACCCGGCGGCGACCTTATAGTTGCCTTCGAGGAGGGCGAAACGATTTGGACGGAAAGCTCGCACAAATTCAACTTGGATGAACTGCGCCAAATGGCGTCGCGAACCGGATTTCGGTGCGAGGCGCAGTGGGTGGATACGGAATGGCCCTTCGCGCAGAACCTCTGGATCGCGGTTTAGGAACGCAGAACTCAGAACACAAAACTCAGAACTCAGAAGAAGCTGACAGCCTACAGCGAACAGCCTACAGTACGACCAATGGCGAAAGATCCTCCAGGGATGCCTGCAATCTTCGTCTGCGAACAGCTATTCTCTCACGCGCATCCAAGGTATCTCTCGCGCCACCAATCACGGTCAGACTGTAAGCTGTCGGCTGTGACCTGTCAGCTTCTGAGTTCTGCGTTCATAGTTCTGAGTTCTGCAGCCTCACTGCTTCGCGGGGCTAACTTCGAGGATGACACGCGCGTTCCACGGCTCGTCCGGCTTTAACTCCACCTGCCATGTCGCCATGATGTTGGAACCCTGATAGACGCGCTCGAATCCGTCTTCGGAGACGGAAATGGTTTCGATCGGCGCGATCCAGAATTCCTCCGCCGCGGGCGCTTCGATGCGCGCGGCCACGTCCTGCCATTCATCCACCACCCGCAGCGCAGAGGCGGGCGTAGCCCCGCTCCAGTTCAGAGGATGCCGGGCACCCGCAAATTCGAAGTAGCGGTCCGGCGCATCGGGCGCGAGAAAATTCAGCACCAGTTCGAGGCCCGTGCGAAAGCGCAATGGCTCGTTGGCGGCATGAGCGAGGCGCAAGTCGCAGGCGATCTGGAAGGAATCACCGGTGCGGGAAAACGCGAAGGCCTTCTGCACACGCACTTCCGCATCCGCGGCGGCGTCGGCGACGGAGGCGCCGAGCGGCGCGCGCAGACTCAGTTCGAGCCGCTCCGAAGCGGCGGAAACCACCTGGTAGGCGCCGGCTGCCACCGCGGCGCTTTCTTCCAAGTGCGCTTGCTCGTAATCGGCGAATGTTTTGCCCTCGCGGAACAGCAGCAGACGGAATGCGTGGCGCGGCCAGCGGTCGTAACGCAGGCGGCTGGCCAAGCCCGGCTCTTTGGCGGCGACACGTTCGTGGATGGAATTTACCTTCGCAGCGTCGCCGCGGTCCGCCTCGGATAGCTTGGCGTGCGCAGTCTCGAGGCGGCGCTCGAGGGAATTGATCAACGCGGCGTCGCGCGGGCGAAAATCCAGCGCCGCGACCGTACCGCCGTCGGAGGGCTTTACCAGCGCGGCGTAATTCTCGGAATTGAAATAGGTTTCTTCGGCGCCGTCGGCATCGAAATCCTGACGCACCATTTCGCTGTAGCTGGCGTGCCCGGCGGCTGCGGTATCCGCCGTTTTTTCCGCGCGAATCAGCTCCTGCCACAGTGCGGTGCGCAAGTGCGGTGCGTACAGGCCGCCGAAAATGCCGTGCCAGTACGCGTCGTTACATTGCGCGCGCAGCAATCGAGTGCGCGCGTCGGCCACCGCGCGACGGAACGGAAGGCCGCGCCGCGAGCCGTCGTCCATTGCGCGCAGCTTGCCGGCCACGTGCAGCATTTTCTTGTGCAACAGGTTCGACTCGGCGTATTTCACGAAGAAGTTGCGCCAGAATCCGCCGCGCAGGAAGCGCAGGACATCAGGCCGCTCAGCGAATTCCTCCTGCATGGCATGCAAGCGG
>JBOGNS010000160.1:0-2886 GCA_050747305.1 Candidatus Acidiferrales bacterium
TCGCCGCGCAGACATTTGGTCCTTCGGCTGCGTGCTTTTCGAAATGCTTACGGGCAACCGCGCCTTCGTCGGTGAAGATGTGTCCGAGACTCTCGCCGCCATCATTCGCGGCGAGCCGGACTGGACCGCGCTGCCGCTCGCGCCCCGCCACCCCATTCGCAGGCTGCTTCGCCGTTGCCTCGAAAAAGACGCCAAGCGCCGCCTGCAAGCCATCGGCGAAGCCCGCGTCACCATCGACGACTACCTCGCCAATCCCGCCGCCGCCGAAGCCGCTGCCGCAGAGTCCGCGGCTGCTTTCGGCGCACCCGCGTCGGCGCCGGCGAAGTCCGCACGCGCCACCCGCGTCGCATGGGGACTCGCCGCCATCGCCACAGTTGCCGCGCTCGCGTTTGCCGTTGCTTACTTCCGCCGCCCCGCTGAAGAGCCGCGCATCGTCCGCGCGCCGATCCCTGCTCCTCCTAAGACAATTTTCGATTTCACCGGCAGTCCTTTTGCGGGCCCGCCAGCGATTTCTCCAGACGGGCGCCTCATCGTGTTTGCCGCACATGTGGGAGGCGGCCCGCAGGTTCTCTACCTTCGCGCCATTGACTCGCTCACCGCTCAGCCGCTGTTGGGTACCGAGGGTGGCGCGTTTCCTTTTTGGTCGCCGGATAGCCGTTCAGTCGGCTTCTTCGGCGCGGGAAAGTTGAAGAGAATTGATGTCGCGGGCGGCCCGCCGGTCTCGTTGTGTGATACCGGCGAGGGTCGCAGTGGAAGCTGGAACCGCGATGGAGTAATTGTGTTTTCTCCCGATGCCACATCGCCATTGCAAACGGTTTCGGCCGCGGGAGGCGAATGCCGCCAAGTCACGCAACTCGATCAGGCTCGCCGCGAAAGCACTCATCGCTGGCCGCACTTCCTCCCGGATGGGCGGCACTTCATATACCTGGCGCGCGTCGGCTTCGGAGGCGCGGCCGAGGGAACCGGGATCAAAATCGGGGCGCTGGATGGCACGCCGCCAAAGCCTTTGGTTGCGGCGGCCTCCAACGCGGTTTACGCGTCAGGTCATATTCTATTTGCCCGCGAAAGTGTTCTGATGGCCCAGCCCTTCGACCCCGATAAGCTCGAGCTCACCGGTGAAGCCTTTGCCATCGTCGAGCAGATTCAGTACGACCCTTCTTTTTCGCGTGGGGTTTTTTCCGCTTCCGAAAACGGCGTCCTTGTCTATCAGACCGGTCAAGCGAACGTAGGCACCAGACTTACTTGGTTCGACCGAAGCGGCAAACAGGTCGGTGTGCTGGGCGAACCCGCGCTTTACATAGATTTGCGGATTTCGCCCAACCGGAGCAAGGTAGCCGTCACGGCTAGCGACCCTCGAATCGGCCCGCCGGATGTGTGGATCTACGAAGTGGCGCGTGGCCTGCGCACTCGCTTCACTTTCGATCCCGGAGTGGAAAGCCATCCGGTTTGGTCGCCGGACGCCACGCGTCTCGCATACCGCGCAAGCAACAAAGGCGTACCGGACCTCTACCAGAAATCTCTCGCCGGGGCGGGCCACGAGGAGCCTCTTCTCGAGTCCAAGATCGCGAAGTTCCCGCACAGTTGGTCGTCCGACGGCCGCTTTCTCGCATACGAGGTGACCGGGCAAGGAACGGATATCTGGGTGCTGCCGTTGACCGAAAACAGCAAGCCGTTGCCGTTTCTGGAGGCACAGTTTCGCCAACGCCAGCCTCATTTTTCACCCGATGGTCGCTGGCTGGCTTACATCTCGGATGAATCGGGGCGGAACGAGGTTTACGTCACGCCCTTTCCCAGCCCCGGCCGCAAATGGCAGATATCCACCAACGGTGGCGAGCAGCCACGCTGGCGGCGCGATGGCAAGGAAATTTTCTACCTCGATTACAGTAACAACATCGTAGCCGTGCAAGTCGCCGCCAGCGGTGACACCTTTGACGTAGGCGCGCCGAAAGCGCTTTTTCAGGCGCTTCCGATGCGCCGCGGCAACGCCTACGACGTCACCGGCGACGGCCAGCGCTTTCTCGTCAATCTGATTCTTCAGCAACAGTCTTCTGAGCCTATGACGCTGGTCATCAACTGGCCCGCCGGCTTACCGAGGAAACCGTGATCTCCCCGCAACCTGAGTCCGCCGCAGGCGGACGAGGAATCTGCATCTCGCTGATTGCCGAGAAAAAGTGCAGATTCCTCGCCGCGCTACGCGCGGCTCGGAATGACAATTCAGGTTTTTCAACAAGCTGCTAAATGCTAGTCCGGGAGTCGCGCTGCGGAAGAACGAATCGATCAAATTCTTGCCATCCCTCTGACCGATTTCCAGTCCGAGGCCGCAACCCACATTCCCGTGAATTGCAGTGGGAAGCCGGACTATAATCCCTTCCACCTTGCTCACCCCCGGCACGAAACTCGGATCGTTTTCGATCGTGGCAAAACTCGGCGCCGGCGGCATGGGCGAGGTCTATCGCGCGACAG
Source organism: Candidatus Acidiferrales bacterium (assembly GCA_050747305.1). Classification (GTDB taxonomy): domain Bacteria; phylum Acidobacteriota; class Terriglobia; order Acidiferrales; family UBA7541; genus JBOGNS01. The sequence goes on from JBOGNS010000160.1 coordinate 2,464, forward strand.
ACACCAAGCTCGGCCGCGACGTTGCCCTGAAGGTGCTGCCCTCGGCATTTGCGCAGGACGCCCAGCGCATGGCGCGCTTCCAGCGCGAAGCGCACGTCCTCGCCTCGCTCAACCATCCCCACATCGCCGCGATTTATGGACTGGAAGAATCCAGTGGCGCAGGCTTTCAGCCTGCGCATTCCGACGCGCACGCGCAGACGAAAAGCGCCTCCGCTCCGCTGAGCGCAGGCGCGCGCCACTTCGCGCTGGTGATGGAATTGGTCGAAGGCCCCACGCTCGCCGAGCGCATCGCGCGAAGCACAACCACCGAAGCCGGCAAGATGCCGGCGATACCACTGGACGAAGCTCTGCCTATCGCGCGGCAAATTGCCGAGGCGCTCGAATACGCGCACGAGCGCGGCATCATCCATCGCGATCTGAAGC
>JBOGNS010000161.1:0-4649 GCA_050747305.1 Candidatus Acidiferrales bacterium
CACCAGCAGCACGTCGCGCCCGCGCAAATCCGGCGGATACGTGAAAAAAATCTCCTTCAGCTCCACCCGCCCCAGCTTCACCATCTGCGATTCGGCGCGCACAAAATGGCAGACCACCGGACAGCGCAAATGGCGCACCAAGTCCGCTGCGAAAATGAACGAGTCTTCCAGCATGGCCAGCACATCCAGCGTGCGCCCCGCGCAATCGCGCGAAACTTGCCGCCCCATGCGCGCGACCCGGCCTGCAATCCGTGACGTGGTGTACAGCGGTTTGATCTGGGCTTTCAAATCCGCTCCTCGGCAATCACCAGCCCGGCGCGGGTACGACCCGTAGGCACACACTCCGCCGCCGGCGGAAATCCTCGCGCCCACACCACACGCCCGGCGCTGGCTAGCACCGGCCAGCTTGCTCGTTGCCGGGCGTCAATCCTGGCGCGATACAGCAACTCCTTAAGCTTATACACCCGACGGCGGCCCGCAGGCCGGTAGGCGTCCCCTACTTGCCAGCTTCGCAGCACCAGCGGAGGGGCCAGCAGGCTCGCATCCAGCAGAACTTGCGCAACACTAGTGTCGCTCGCCGTGGCAGGCCAGTCAATCAGTTTCAAGCGGAACCGGCTGCCCACTTCCCGCACTTCCACTGCGGCATTACTCCCCAGCGGCCACTGCACATCATAATGGTACGAGGCCGCGCTGGTTTTCGTTTCCTGCCCCGGTTTCCAGAAGCGCAGCCGCGCATCCAGCGAACGCTCTACGACCACGCCGCCCGGCAGCTCGATGCGCTGCCCGCCGCGCCCGTGCTGCGCAAGCTCCAGGACGCGCGCCACGTGCTCGGCGGTCGGGCGGCACCCTTCGCCGCCAATTTCTTTCGCCACGCGCCGCACCAGCCGCCTCGCCAACGATGTAGCGCCGGCCTTTAGGCCGGCACTTCCGTCCCGGCCGGCAATTCGCCCCTTCACGTTGTTCGCTCCAGCGCCGGCCTTCTCCGGTTTTCGGAGTCCGATGGCCCGATGCAGACCATCGGGCCAGAAATCGGACAGGCCGGCAGCCTTTCGTCGCGGCGCCGACGAGCCAAAGCGCGCAGCGCCTGCCAGAGCAGCCACCTCAACGGAAACAGCTTCGCCTTCACACACCGCGACGCGGCTGATCTCATCCTCTACCACTGCTTCCCAGAATTCCTCCTCCGCCTTCGCGATGTCTGCCAACTGCGCGAGCCGCTCGACCAGAGCCGGCTGATAGTCGCGCTCGAGTTGCGGGATCAACGCGTGGCGGATGCGCGCGCGCAGCCGCGTCCTGTCCTCGTTGCTGGCATCTTCCCGCCACGCTTGGCCGCGTTGGGTGAGAAAGGCCCGCAGCTCGGCGCGCCGCACCTCCAGCAGCGGCCGCACCACGTACCCCGCCACCGGATGAATTCCTGCCAACCCGCTGATGCCCGTTCCTCGCAGCAAATGCGCGAGCACCGTTTCCGCCTGATCATCCGCTGTATGCGCCACGGCCACACGATCGACGAACTTCTCTTCGACCAGCCTCTCGAAGAACCGGCGCCGCAACCGCCGCCCAGCATCTTCCAGGTTCCACCCTTGCCGCCGCGCCTCCGCCGCCACGTCTGCGCGTTGCGCGCGGAAATCCAATCCGTGCCGCGCTGCCAGTTCGCGCACGAACCGCTCATCCGCATCCGAGTCCGCCCCGCGTAACCGATGATTCAGATGCACCACCGAAAGCACAACACCCATACTCGCTGCGAGTTCTCGCAGCATCAAGAGCATCGCCACAGAATCCGCCCCGCCGGAAACCGCCACACCCAGCCGGTGGCCTGCGACCGCCATCCGATGGCGCTCAATTGTCTTCCGCACGCGTTGTTGCAAGCTGTTCACTTGTTGTTGCCGCTTCGCCAAGCCATCGTAACGCCGCCCCCTGCGGAGTACAATTCAGTGGAACCGGCGCGCGATCGCTTGGAAGTATTTCGGGCATGCCAGCTTGAGTATGCGGGAGGGAAAAAACGGCCAAAGAGTGCAAGTGTTGCTTTCACTCTTTGACCTTAAGCTTCCGGCAACTTTGCCTTTGATGCCGTCGCCGGCAGGATGCCGGCGCTACGAGCGATTGGCCATCTGCTCGGCCATCAGCCCGCGGTTATGCGCAATGCGGCGATCGAGCACCACGGCGGCGAAATAACCGCAGGCCGCCTGTTCTCTTTCGATCCAATCCCTTAGGGCAGGCGCGATCGCTGTCGCCAGCGCGCGCGCCGTATTCATCATCGCGTAGTACATGCGCACCGCGTGGAGCTGCGCGCCATCGTCGCCGGGTTCGGGACAGAGATCCACCAGTTGCACCAGCCGCCGGAAATCGCCGCGGTTGACGCGGTGATCGTCAATGCCCGTCACCTGCTGCGCTTCCGGAGAGAGTTCCTGCGCGGCAGACTTCGCCAGCACCGAACGGCAGTAAGCCACGAAGAACTGCACCAGGAAGACAACCGAAACCACGAGAATGATGGCGGCGATGATCATTGTTGTGACGTGGCGACTCGCGACGGTAGAACCCGCGCCGTCTCCAGCCGCGCACCCTCAGGCACCATCGTAAACGTGTAGGCCCACGAAACCGGAAGGGCGATACCCAGCAGTGTCATTACGCCGCCCAGCCACACCACGGTATTCGGAAACATATGCCAGGCCGCATAGAAAGCCGCGTGCGCGCTGAAGAACACACCGAGCGAGAGCACCAGTTGCACGATGCGCGTCCGCGTCTCACGCAATTGCGCTACCGCGCCCCACAGAACATAGGTGAGCACTACGCCTACAAAGTAGAGGTTCTGCGAAAGCTCCACCACGAAGGGCTTGGTCATGTTGTGCGCATTCTGGTGGATCATCATGTAGGAAACGCCGGCCGTCAAGCCCAGCAGCACGGTCCCACCCACGCGGATATAGCGGCTCACTCTCATCTCCGCAAAGACGTGCTGATAGAGGCTCAGGATGGCGAAATAGAGCACGACGGTGAGTAGCATGTCGGAGTAATAGTAAAAGTAGGCGTATTCCGGAGACTTGAAGCCATACCAGTAAAGAAAAGCGCGCCGCCCCAGGCCCGCCAGGCCCAAGCTCAACATGTAAAAGTTCAGCGGGAAATAATTGAAGAAGGTTCGCCGGTAAAACGCGAGCGCCACCACGTAAAGCGCGGCGGCGATACCGAGCGTCGAGATCAAACTTTGCAGCGAACCAGGCATCTAGGTCCCCAGTTCCTTCTTAGCCTCAGCGCCTGGCTCGCTGCCCGAATCTACCTTAGTCAACTACCTCGGGCCGCTCCTTGGATCCCACGGCACCGGAATCGGTTCGCCGCCGTGCGCCACTTTCCAGGGCACCGGAATCGGTTCGCCGCCGTGCGCCACATCTGTCGAAGCCGGAGTCTCTTGCGTCGCAGCCAGCGCTGTATTGCGCAACACCAGAGCGCTGACCAGCACCAACATGACAAGCACCGTCACCCGAAGCCACTTGTTCATCTTGAGTCTCCCTTTAGAAGTTGGATAACTGCCAAACGACTAAGGGGAGACTATCACCTGCTTCGGGCTAGTACAAGTCAATCACCGTTTGTGTCCAAACGGTTAACACCTCCGGCTCCGCTTTCGGGAGCCAAGCTGCCAAGCGAATCTTCTACAACGCCCGCTAGGGTATCCCTGCACCACCGCCCTGTCAACAGTACCGAGGTACCCCCGCCGGCTGCCGATTGCGGCGCCTCCGGATACCCCTTTTTTGTGCGCTTTTACCGCTATTTTCGCTCCCTACTTGACACTTTGCGCGCCCCACCCCTACCATGCGATGGCTACTCCGTTTGCGTGCCGGCGTAGCTCAGTGGCAGAGCGAGGGTCTCATAATCCCTAGGCCGTGGGTTCGATTCCCCCCGCCGGCACCATTTTCGCTTTTGTTTCTCCGAGTTTTCCACAGGCGTTTTTTGGGCCGGTGGCGGTCTCGTTCGCCATTTCACAGCAGGGCTTCGGCGTCGCAAAGGTCGTCTCGGAACATTCCCATAACCTCCTTTATAGGCGCCGGACTATAATCCCTTCCACCTTGCTCACCCGCGGCACGAAACTCGGATCATTTTCCGTCGTGGCGCAAATGGCGGCGCCTTGGCGGCGTCTGAGCCGCCAGCCGAAGTTTCCAGCGCAGCGAGGGATCTCTCCGTGAATGCTGGCGATAAACTCGGACACTATGTCGTTGCCGGAAAACTCGGCGCGGGCGGCATGGGCGAAGTCTATCGCGCGACAGACACCAAGCTCGGCCGCGACGTTGCGCTGAAAGTGTTGCCCACGGCCTTCGCGCAGGACGCCCAGCGCATGGCGCGCTTCCAGCGCGAAGCGCACGTCCTCGCCTCGCTCAACCATCCGCACATCGCCGCCATTTATGGGCTCGAGGAAACCGGCGCGGTAGGGGCGACCCTTGGGTCGCCCTCCGGCGACGCAACCGCCACCACCAAAGGCGCGGTGCGCGCACTCGTGATGGAATTGGTCGAAGGCCCCACGCTCGCCGAGCGCATCGCGCGCAGCACAACCACCGAAGCCGGCAAGATGCCGGCGATACCACTGGACGAAGCTCTGCCTATCGCGCGGCAAATTGCCGAGGCGCTCGAATACGCGCACGAGCGCGGCATCATCCATCGCGATCTGAAGC
>JBOGNS010000162.1:0-2694 GCA_050747305.1 Candidatus Acidiferrales bacterium
CCTATAGACGTAGATCGAGGTCGTAGACCCAGATAGGGGTAGCTGCCGCAAGCGTTTGCGGCAAAAGCAAGGACGAACAGGCTGCCGGATCCAAGGAGGCGAGCCGCCTGTCGTCAGGAGGCGACAATGTGGAGCAAGCGTGATTGGCACTTGTTCTATTTCGCTTCAAAATGCATGCCCAAGCTGCGCCCGCCGCGTCCGGTGGACCGCACCGAGGGCAACCGGCTGTTGCCGGCGCAGGGCTACAGTCCCAAAGAATTGAACGATGCAGGCATGACGCTGATGGAAGCCGATAGCCTGGGATTGCCGATTGATGTGGCGCGCAATGGCGCCTGCCAAGCCAATGTGGTGATGCTCGCCGCGTTCGCCGAAGCCAGCCGCCGCCGCACGCTGTAACTGTAGGACAGACCTCCCGGTCTGTCCGCCTTTCGTCCGGGTGGCACGAGGCTTTCTAGCCTGTGCATTCTGGCTTCACATTCCCAGCACAGGCTGGAAAGCCTGTGCCACCCGGCCGGCGGGCTTCGCTTGACGCCGAACTGCGTTTTCGAGCAAACTGCGCTTTCGCATTCGGTAGCGCCGGCATCTTGCGGGCGGTTTTCTACGGTGCGAAGCGCGACGGCAACTTGAAAGTCGCCGCGACAGAGTGCAAAGATAGTTGAGTTTGTCGAGCGTGCCGACCTGAAGGTCGGCGCGGCAGTTTCAAGTGGGCCACCAACCCAACTCGCTGGCTGAAGCCGCCGCGCTCATCGCGCAGCGCGCAGCAACGAGCGCTCCCGCGCCGGCGCTGCAAACTTTCGCCGACGACGCGCTGAGCGACTTCGCGTATCCGCAGCGCGAGGCGGCGTTCTTCTACGGCCTGTTTCTGCGCGGGCATTCGCCGGAGCAGTTGCGGCGCGACATTGCAGTGCCGCCCGATGTGCTGGCGCGCTGGTCGCGCGAGATCGAGCGCCGGCCCGAGGCGCGGCCGGTGTTTGACCGCATCGTGGAATTCCGACGGCACGTGCTGGCCATTTTCGATTCCCTGGTCACCAACGACACCCGCGGCACCCGGCTACAGTAAAACAGTGGCGAGTGGCTAGTGGCTAGCGCCGAGTGGCGAGCGGGAAACTCCGCGATCGGGACACGGAAGTCTGAAACTCGGCGCCGTTGCAGCATCGAGCACAACCGGCGTCGGCATTCTGCTATACTCTCCGCGAAGCAAGTATTCTTAGCCGTTCCTTATTCATTTCATAGGCGTGGCGCGCGTCCGATTCATGAGTCTATCGGTTGAGTAGACGGCTCGTCGTTGAAGAAGGGCGTCCCGGTTCATAAGAGCCTGAATTTGTTTCTCCGGGGCGAATGTTCATACGTTTCACTGATTCATAGCCGCCCCGATGCATCGGGGCGGAACGAAGTTCGAGTGGATCTTCATAACCGGCGTTGGTTCATACGAGGTTCCTATGTCGCGTACTTATCCGCGGTCTATTCCGGGAAGAGCGGCCCGGTCCGAAGCGCCTTCCCTTAAGCCCTTTGTGTCCGCGCGCGTGCAACCACCCATCGGGACGTGGTGGGACTTGATGGTGGTGCGCGGGATCTTCGCCACCATTTGCATCGCGGCTTCCGCGTACTTCCGCCCTTTCGGCCTCAGCCTGGAGCTGGGGGCCGCCGTCGGCTTCCTGTTTTTCGTGGTGGTGGTGCTGTTCGAGATTCGCCTGCGCCGGGCCACGTTGAAGCGGCTGATCGGGGCGGCTTGCGGCTCGGTGCTGGGACTGCTGGCGGCATACTTGATGACACTGGTGCTGGCGGCTACCGCGGTGCCGGAGAATACGCGCTCGTTTCTGGGGCTGGCTGCGCTGCTGGTGATGGGCTACATCGGCCTGGTGCTGGGCGCGCACAAGGGCGACATGCTGAACCTGCAAGCGCTCGGCGGGCTGTTTGGCAGCGAGCGCAGCACGCGGCGGCACTATAAAGTGCTGGATACCAGCGTGATCATCGACGGGCGGATCGGCGACGTGTGCGAGGCGCAGTTCCTGGACGGCACGCTGGTGATCCCGCAATTCGTGCTGCGGGAATTGCAGATGGTGGCCGACAGCTCGGATACGCTCAAGCGGCAGCGCGGGCGCCGCGGGCTGGAAGTGCTGCAACGCATCCAGCAGATGGCGCACCTCACGGTGGAAATCGCCGAAGAAGATTACCCGCAGATTCACGAAGTGGATTTGAAGCTGATCGAGCTGGCCAAGCGCTACGAAGCGAAGATCGTGACCAACGATTTCAACCTGAATAAGATCGCTTCGCTGCAGGGGATTGAAGTGCTCAATGTGAACGCGCTGGCCAATTCGCTGAAGCCGGTGGTGCTGCCGGGCGAGCCGATGCGCGTATTTATCCTGCGCGAGGGGAAAGAGTACAACCAGGGCGTGGCCTATCTGGACGACGGCACCATGGTGGTGGTGGATAACGCGCGGCGCATGATCAACCGCACGATCGATATCACGGTCACTTCCGTACACCAGACCAGCGCGGGGAAGATGATCTTCGGGCGCTTCGACGACCGCGGCGAACCGGCGCGCGCCGCGGGCGAAAACCATCCGCACCAGCGCGCCGCCAACGGCGAACACCACGGCAGCGAACACCCCGCGCGCCCCACGCATCCCGGCCTGACGCGCGAATAAAACATCGCAAAATCCTGTAGCGGCGACCTTTAGGTCGCCACAGGTT
>JBOGNS010000163.1:0-7198 GCA_050747305.1 Candidatus Acidiferrales bacterium
CTGATTTTGTAAGCCGCCTGCGCCATCGCATCCAGCGGATTGGTCACCATGATGAGAATCGTGTTGGGCGAGTACTTCACGATCTGCTCGACCACTTGCTTGACCACATCGTAGTTGGCCTTGAGCAGGTCGTCGCGGCTCATCCCCGGCTTGCGCGGGAACCCCGCGGTAATCACCACGATGTCGCTATTCGCGGTAGCCTTGTAATCGCCCGCGGCAGTGGAGATGCCCGCAGCTTGCGAATCGCTGCGGCTGATCGGCGCGGACTCCAGCATGTCCAGCGCTTTGCCCGCCGGCACTCCTTCCAGAATGTCAGTGAGCACCACATCCGCCAGCTCTTGATCCACAATGCGCTGCGCCGTGGTCGAGCCAACGAACCCGCCGCCTACTACCGTGACTTTCTTCCGCATTCGTCTATCTCCCGTGAACCGTGCCGCTCCATCAGCGGTCGCCTATGATAAACGAAAAGCGAAAATCAGCGCAGATCGGGAAGACCCGCCCGTTTTTCGGTTTTCGCATTTCGGTTTTCGACTTTTTACCGCGCTGCCACAGCAAGCTGCATATTCTCGATAATGGCCGTAGCAAACTCCGACGTCTTCAGCTTGGTGGCGCCTTCCATCAGCCGTTCCAGGTCGTAGGTGACTTTCTTCTGCTGGATGGTGCGCGTGAGCCCGTCTTCAATCAGTTGCGCGGCCTCCTTCCAGCCCAGGAAGTCGAACATCATCGTGCCCGCGAGGATCACCGCGCCCGGATTGATCACGTCCTTATCGGCATATTTCGGCGCGGTGCCGTGCGTGGCCTCGAACACGCCGTAACCGTCGCCGATATTCGCGCCAGGCGCCACGCCCAGCCCGCCAATCTGCGCCGCGCACGCGTCGGAGAGGTAATCGCCGTTCAGGTTGGGCGTGGCCAGCACCTGATACTCGTCGGCGCGCGTCAGCACCTGCTGAAAGATCGAGTCGGCGATGCGGTCGTTCACCATGATCTTTTTCTTCCACTGGCCGTTGCCGTGCGTCGCGTAAATCGCGTCGAGCACCTGCTTCACCTCGGCGCCCACCTCGTCGCGGAATTTCTGCGTGGCGCTTTCGAAGCCCGGCTCGATCATCGCCGCATTTTTCTCAGCCGAGAGGTTCGGGTTGCGGTCCTGATTGTCCACGATCCAGCTTTCGCGCTCGGTGATGATGGCGTCGCGGAATTCCTTCCGCGCCAGCTCGTAGCCCCAATCGCGAAACGCACCCTCGGTAAATTTCTGAATGTTGCCCTTGTGTACCAGGGTTACCGCGCGCAGGCCCTTCTCGATGGCGTGCTGGACGGCGCGCCGCACCAGCCGCTTGGTTCCGGTGGGCGACATAGGCTTGATGCCCACCCCGGAATCCCAGCGGATCGATTTGTTCGAGCCTTTCAGCATGTCGTTGTTCAAGAACTCGAGCAGCTTCTTCGCCTCCGGCGTGCCCGACTTCCACTCGATGCCCGCGTACACGTCTTCCGTGTTTTCGCGGAAGATCACGATGTTCATCAGCTCCGGCCGCCGCACCGGCGACGGCATGCCGGGGATGTATTTCACGGGCCGCACGCAGGCGTATAAATCGAGGATCTGCCTCAGTGCAACGTTGAGCGAGCGAATGCCGCCGCCCACCGGCGTAGTCAGCGGGCCCTTGATGGCTACGCGGAAATCGCGAATCGCCTCCACCGTGTCCGCCGGCAGCCATTCCCCGAATGCGTTGAACGCTTTCTCGCCGGCAAAAACTTCGTACCACGCCACGCGGCGCTTGCCCCCATAGGCTTTCTCCACCGCCGCATCAAACACGCGGCGCGACGCCTTCCAGATATCGCGCCCGGTGCCGTCGCCTTCGATGAACGGAATCGTTGGATGATCCGGCACCTGGTAGCTGTCGCCGGAATACTGCACGCCCTTGCCACCTTCAGGGATAGGCGAGTTGTTGTATGAGTTCTTCATGACGTGCCGCTCCTTCGCTCCAATGCAGCGGTCACCATTCTAGCGCAGCTAGAGGGCGGGATTATCCCACCACATCAGGGTTTGGTTAGCCGTCCACCGGGGCGGGGTAAAGCCGCCCTGACGGCAGGCGCGGGCGAGCCACGGCGACGCTTGCGCGGGCGGCGCGTGCGAATCAGCAGAAGGCGCGTGAGACTGGCGAGGGCCTGGGCGCTGTCGGGAGTGAGGCGGCCCTCTGCGAGCTCGCGGATAATGTGCCTGAGTGCGCGGCGCACGGCCCAGGGATTATCGAGGGCGCCGGGCGCAACGAACGGCTGTGGTTTGGGGGACTCAGCGTGGTTGAGCTTGAGGCGCTGCTGGAGATGGTAAGGACAAAGTTCGGGGTCGCTGGAGCGCAGCATGCGGCAGCGGCGGCCGTCACGGTAGAGGAAGGTGCAACGGGTGTCGAGAGCGATAGCGTTCGTGTTGTGAACGTTCATTAGGGACCTTTCTGGTAGAGGAGGCGGCAAGGTCGAGGGGTCGAAAGTACGAAGCGCCGGAGGAAAGACGCGAGGCGACGGCACTTGGACAAGGTGTTCGCCTCCCGGGCGGTGTACCTGCGCAGGATGACATTGCACCTGGACTTTTTTTCTCCTCGCGCGCAGTGTTGAAACGACAAGGGATTAAGTCCAACAAATGCGGAAGTGCGGAATCTGCGGGAGATCTTTCGCGAAACGCGGATGTGTTGATTCTGGGAGGGATGACGCAGGCAAGGGCAGAAGCCTTGGGGGCAGAATTGCGGTTGAGCAGTACGGTGAAATACATCGCGACCCATATTAACTAAAAGCTTGAGGCGTTGTCAAGGATTTTTTGGGGTGGAGAGGGGTGCGGTGATGGGGTTGCTGAACGCCTTCTGATAGAGGCTGCGCACCTGCCGGCGAGCCGTCTGTAAGGCGCGCTGGAATGCGGCTACATCCGCGCCGAGCGACAACACCTGCCAAGCTACCAGCAAGGCGACCATGCGCTGCGCGAGGGCGGGTTCCGGAGGGCGATTGGCGGCATGGCCGGTGACTACGCGATGGGCATGGTCAGTTGCGCGAAAGAGCGCCGCCGCCGAATGCAACTTTTGCGCGGCAGAAGCGTCGAGCGCGTGCGTTGCTCGAAGGGCTTCGATCTGCGCGAGGATGTCGCCGGAAGCTTGTGCCTCGCTGTGGCGCGCGCCGGCGCGCAGGGCGGCGAGGCTCACGATGTAATCGATGTCGTAGAATCCGCCGGGCAGGTGCTTGAATTCGCCGCGCGCCTTCACCCCGGTGCCTTCGCGCTCCATGCGCACGCGCAGGGCAGCCAGCTCATCCATCATTTGCGCTCGCACTGCGGGTTCGCGCCAGCGTTCGGCAAGCGCCGCGCGCATACCGCGGAGCACATCGTCACCAAAAGTCAGGTTGCCGGCGACCGGTCGCGCCTTCAGCCATGTGACCGCTTCCCAGGCCTGCGCTTGGCCGCTGCCCAGGTATTCACGCAGCCGCGCGGCGGAAACAACGATATCGCCGGCAGCGCCGCCGGGTCGCAGCCGCGTGTCCACGGGAAAGAGCGCGCCCTCCTGCGTCTGGCTGCTCACCACATGAATGAACAGCTCCGCGACGCGCCGCCACGGCTCGCGCCGCTCCGGCGTCAGTTCGTCGCCCGTTACAAACACCAGGTCCGCATCGGACGCGAAATCCATCTCGCTGCTGCCCAGTCGCCCCAGCCCGAGGATCACAAACTGTGCCTCCGCCAATTCAACCGCGGACCCCTCGATGGGCGCCCGGGCAAAGGGAAGCGCCGCAGCCAGCGCCCAGTCGGCATGTGCCGTGAGCGAGGCGAAAGTCTCAAACGGCTTGGCCTCACCCAGCGCCGAGCGAATCAGCGCGCGCAGCAAGCGGCGGCGATAGCTCGTTCGTATGTCGGCGAGCGACTGCTGCGCCGCCTCGCGCGCCGCCTCACCCTCCGTAGTGACGCGCGCATCGGCGCCCTCTGCCAGCAAGTCAATATCGCGCACGTGGCGCGCAAGCTTCTCCACCGCAAAGTCGCTGCGCGAAAAAAGCTCGGCGGCGCGCGCGAGCCAGCCCGGGTGCTCCTCGATTTTACGCATCGTCGCCGGGTCGAGCAGCGCCGCGGTGAGATAGCGGTCGAGCCCGCGCCGCGCGAAGGCATTGCCGCCTGCCGCGCTTTCCTGCGCCGCCTGCGCCGCGCGCGGATACTGTCGCGCCACGCGGCGCAGCAGCCCGCCGGCGTGCAACGGGGAATCCTCCGCAGGCGCCATTGCAGGCTCGGCGGCGCGATGCGGCAGGATCAGGCGCTGATAGACTTCGCGCACTTCCGCGAAGTGCTGCCCGATGCGCGCCAGCAAAGCGTCGGCCGCTTGGCCGGGCGGCGCTTCGATGCCGCAGCGTCGCGCCAGCCGTTCCAGCGCGCCGGGTGGCGTGGCATCGCGACCGGGCAGGGTGTGCCGCTGTAACCCGTCGCGAAGCTGAAGCCGATGCTCGACCCGCCGCAAAAACTGATACGCCGAACTGAGCCGGAAGAAATCGCGGCCGCTGAGGTGTCCCTTATCGTGCAAACGCTGCAGCGCCACCAGCGTGGATGCGGCTGCCGGCGACGCAAGCCACGGGTCCGCGCCGCCATACACGCGCTGCAAACATTGCGTGAGAAATTCGATGTCGCGGATCCCGCCCGGAGAGAGTTTCACGTTCCACGTGACGCCATGATCGGCCTCCGCCAGCGTAGGGGCGGCTTTATGCCGCCCGCCCAGCCCGCTCCGGCGCCGCGCCAGCGAGCGCGTCATCTCCTCGCGCGCATTCAGCACCGCTTCCACCGCGCCCAGATTAAACTCGGGCCGGAACACCAGCGGGTGCAACTCGCGCAGAAAACGTCGGCCCGCCTCCACATCGCCCGCCGATGGCCGCGCCTTGATCAGCATTTGCAGTTCCCACTCGCGCGCGCGCGTGCGGTAGTAATGCAGCGCCGCGGGAATACTCATGGCGACGAAGCCTTCCGCGCCCTGCGGCCGCAGCCGCAAGTCCACGCGGAACACTGCGCCTTCCGGCGTGGGCTCGCTGATCAGCTTCATCACCGCGTGCGTGAGCCGGATGAAGTACTCCTGATTAGTGATGACGCCGTCCGCGCCGCCGCTGGATTCGCCGTCGCGTGGCACAGGCTTTCCAGCCTGTGCTCCTATCTGCGTGCCCCCGCTAGTCTCCCCTTCGCGGTCGTACAAGAAAATCAGGTCGATATCCGACGCGTAGTTCAGTTCCTGCGCGCCCAGCTTGCCGAGGGAGAGTATGGTGATCGCGGCGCGCTGCGTGCGCCCAGCCTCATCGGTGAATTGCGGCGCGCCGTACGCGGATTCCAGGCGCTGCTCGCTGATGCGCAGTGCGCGGCGGAGCAGCACGTCGGCAAGCTGCGAGATTTCGTAGGTGGTGTCGGCCAGCGTGGCCAGGCCGAGCACGTCGCGCAGCATGATGCGCAGATACTCGCGCCGCTTGAAGCGCGCCAGCACGCGCGACGGCGTGTAGCGGCGACCTTCAGGTCGCCACTCTGGCTCTGCACCCGTGCTACGCAATGGCTCGGAGGCCGCCGTTTCCACCGTCAGAGCCGTGGCCTCGAAGCGCGCGAACTCCTCTTCCAGGTCCTCGTCGGACTTCACGCGCTCGATGCCGCCGCGGAAATTTCGCGTGCGCGACGGCCGGTGCAGCCACTCAGCCAGCTCCGGCTGCTGCACCAGCGTCTCGGAAAGAAACCGGCTGTAGCTGAACACCAGCAGCAGATAGTGCAGCGTCGCCGGGTTGCGCTCGATGTAACGCAGCGCGCGGTCGAGCGTGTCGCGTCCGTCGTCGCGCAGATAGCGTTCGAGATAGTTGAGCGCGCCGTCTGCATCAGGCGCTTGCGCCAGCAGCGTGGGCAGTGCTTGCCAGAGCTTTGCGGGCAGCCGCCGCTCAATCAGCGCCAGGTTTGCGGATGCGCGGCCCGCATCGGCAAAAGGGAGATTTGCGAAGCGTGAGTCCATCGAAATGGACATCTTACACGGCCCGCGCTTGAGCGGGTCAGCCGCGCGGAGGCGTATGGCTCGCTCGATACACGTCGTGGGTTCTAAGTTTGAAACTGCTGGCGCAATTCGGGAGGGTATGTCTCGCGCAGGTGCGGATACCTTTCCGCCAGTCGCAGCAGATCGAGCTCGTCTTTCTTGCGCCTTATCATGCGCGGCTGCGGATCGACGTAGGCCCACAGCTTGCCTTGCACGACATCCTCTAATCGCGCCACGCGCGTCGGCACGCCCAGCACGATGCGCTCTTCGGCGCGGCCGATGATTGCTTGGTAGCGCGGGTCGGTGGTGAACTGAATGCGCAGTTCGCTCGGCGGCGCCTGCGCATTCACCGAGTGCGCGAACTCTTCGACCGCAAAACCCGCTGCGGTGAGGTGGCGCTTCAGCTCGGCGGTGCGCGCGGCGACAATGACGAAATCCGCGTCCACGGTATAGACCGGTTCCACGTAGCAGTTCACTGCCAGGCCGCCAACCAAACAGTAGTCGCCGACGCGGCGGCAGATTTCAACCACCTTGGCGAAATCCGTCGCGCCGCCCTTGGTGGTCAATTCATATACCTCGTCGGCTGTCATGTTTGCGTCCGCGCACGAACATAGCACGACCATTCGAGCCGCGAAAGCGATGCCGAGCGCGTGCGTTGCCCCGCCGGCGGCCGATGCAGTCCCGGAAATTGCGGACAGGCCGGGAGGTCTGTCCCACTAAATGTCGTAGTAGAGCTGAAACTCGTAGGGATGCGGGCGCATGCGCACTGCGTTCACTTCATTCTTCATCTTGTAATCGATCCAAAGGTGGATCACGTCTTCGCTGAACACGTCGCCCTTGAGCAGGAATTTGTAGTCGCCCTCCAGCGCGCGCAGCGACTCCTCCAGCGAGCCGGGCAGCGACGGCACGTCCTTCAACTCCTCCGGCGACATGTCATAGATGTCTTTATCCAGCGGCTGCCCCGGATCAATCTTGTTCTCGATGCCGTCCAGCCCGGCCATCAGCATCGCCGAAAATGCCAGATAAGCGTTGCACGACGGATCGGGGAAACGAACTTCGAGCCGCTTCGCCTTGGGGCTTTGCGAGTAAAGCGGAATGCGAACCGCAGCCGAGCGATTGCGCTGCGAGTAAGCCAGATTGACCGGCGCTTCGAAACCGGGAACCAGTCGCTTGTAGCTGTTCATCGTAGGCGCGGCGAAGGC
>JBOGNS010000164.1:0-8058 GCA_050747305.1 Candidatus Acidiferrales bacterium
CCGCCTCGCGCATCGCGGTGGATTTGGCGCGCAAGAATCTCGAAGCCGAGCAGCGCAAGTACGATTTGGGCGCGCAAACCATCTTCTTCGTGCTCGATGCCCAAACCCAGCTCGCGCAAGCCGAGCAGAACCTGCTGCAATCGCAAATTGACTATCAGCGCGCCGTCACCGCCGTCCAGCGCGCCACCGGCGCCCTGCTCACCCACCACAACATCGAAATCCGCGACCCGGCCAGGTAGGACAGACATCCTTGTCTGTCCCTCGCATTGCAAAGCCGGCGCGCAGCGAGCCTTGACAGACTATCGCAATTATGCGATAAAGAATCGTAACACAGCGAGGCCCAGCGGAAGTGAATGGCCGGTTCAACCTGGAATATGTGGTTCTGCCGAATGGCCGCGCTCCCGCACGCGATTTCATTGAGGGCCTTGATCAAGAGGCCGCGGTGCGGATCGACGCGTTCATCGAGCGCCTGCGAACGCATGGCAGGCAGATGCAGGGAAAATTCGTAACCAAGCTGACGGCGCACATTTTCGAGCTGCGCGTGAAGCATCATGACCGCATCTTTCGGGTGCTGTTTTTCTACCAGCCGGGAATGCTGATTGTGATTACGTCGGGGTTTCAGAAGAAGAGCGACGCCACGCCGCCGGCGGAAATTGCTCGCGCCGAGCGGCTGCGCAGCCTCTGGTTGAAGCATCGAAACCGCTACAGAATAACCAAGCAGGAGCGCGAGGCCCTGCTGAGGGAGGTGGAATCATGAAGCGCGACATGCACACCGAAATTGTCCAGCGAAAGATGCGCCGCAGCCCGCGCTACCGCCGCGCCTTCCTGCGAACGCTGCACCAGATTGACCTCGCCCTGCTGGTGCGGGAGATGCGCGACTCGGCCAAGCTAACCCAGCAGGAACTCGCTGAACGCGCCGGTACCACCCAGTCCGTCATCGCGCGCCTCGAAGATGCCGAATACACCGGCCATTCCATCAAGATGCTGGAACGGATTGCCGCCGCCTGTGGCGTCTCCCTGCGGCTGCACGCAGAAAAAAAGCCCGCGCTAGACCGCGAGCTGGTTCTGGTCTAAGCACCTTCATTTGCGCCGGCCGCCTCGCGCAAACCTCGAAGCCGAGCAGCGCAAGTACGATTTGGGCGCGCAGACCATCTTCTTCGTCCTCGACGCGCAAACCCAGCTCGCGCAAGCCGAACAGGACCTGCTGCAATCCCAAATCGATTACCAGCGCGCCGTCACCGCCGTCCAGCGCGCCACCGGCGCCCTCCTCACCCGCCACAACATCGAAATCCGCGACCCGGCGAAATAGAAGCAGCCCAACACCGGCCCTTTAAGCGGACCTATTTGCTGCCATAAAACCGGCTTGCTACAACATAAGCTGCTGTTTTATAATTGCTTAGTGCCACCAAAAGCGGACTTCTAAGCGGCTATGTACACGGACCCAAACCCGACTCTTGACCGTGGGGAAGGGCCGGCCCTGATGGAGCCGCTTCTCATCCCGGAGACGTCTCGCCATCGCAGCCTCCTCGCTGACCTTGCCCTGGAACTTGCAAAAAGCTCCGCCGGATTCCGCAGGAGCCTGCCTGACAGTCTGTTGGGTTCGCTGGCCGATCTGGTGCGCGCGATGAACTGTTACTACAGCAACCTGATTGAAGGGCATGTCACGCATCCTATCGAGATCGAGCGCGCGTTGAATAATGACTACAGCCACGACCCCAAAAAGCGTGATCTGCAACTGGAAGCCAAGGCGCACATCACCGTGCAGAAATGGATCGACCAGAACGGTCTGACGGCACGCGCCGTGACAAGCGAGGGAATCCGTGAAATCCACCGGCGCTTCTATGACCTGCTGCCGGAGAATTTGCTTTGGGCGGGCGCTCCTGACGCCACGGAGCGCGTCCGGGTTAAGCCGGGCGAGCTGCGCTCGCGGGATGTTGAGGTCGGCGGCCATCTTGCGGTTAGCCCAGGGGCGGTGGAGCGATTCTTGAAACGCTTCGAAGAAGTCTATGCACGGCTGAATATCTCCGAACTCATTCTGGCTGCTGCTCCCGCGCATCACCGCCTGGTGTGGATCCATCCCTTCTTGGACGGCAACGGGCGCGTGGCGCGCCTCGTGTCCCATGCGATTTTTCTCGAGACCCTGGATACGGCCGGCGTCTGGTCGGTGGCGCGCGGCCTCGCGCGCAATGCGGAGGCATACAAGGCCCACTTGGCGGCGTGCGATCAGCCTCGTCGCAGTGATCTCGATGGACGCGGTAATTTGAGCGAAGACGCGCTGGCGGACTTTGCCGGTTTTTTTCTGCGCGTTTGTATCGATCAGGTTCGTTTCATGGAGAGCTTGATGCAACCCGACCGCTTGCGCGCGCGCATTCTCTTGTGGGCGGAAGAGGAAATCAGGCTCGGCGCCTTGCTGCCGAAAGCAGGCAACGTGCTCGAGGCAATTCTCTACCGCGGAGCATTGCCTCGCGGCGACGTGGCGGCCGTGGTCGCCGCCGGCGACCGCCACGCCCGGCGCATTGTGGCCTCGCTGATGGCGCGAGGCGTGTTGCGCTCCGACTCTTCGCGGGCCCCTTTGCGCCTGGTGTTTCCCGCTGCGCTTGCCTCCCGCTGGTTGCCCGGCCTCTTTCCCGAGTCGGTCGGCGCCGGCTAGCCCGGAGGCGCGGCATCCGCGCAAGCGCTACGCTGGTTTCACCCGCGCTACTTCCACCGAGCAGCGCGCGCGGTTGGCCACCGCTGTGGAAACACTCCCCAGCAGGAAGCGCTCGATGCCGCGCAGTCCTTTCGCGCCCACGAAAATACAATCCGCTCTCCATTGCTCCGCCTCTTCCAGAAGAACGCGCTTGGCATCTCCCGCATCCACACGGCACGTGACGGCGGCCCCGCTTCCGCGCAATTTCTCCGCAGCCGCCGCGTTGGTTTGCTGCGCCCAGGCCTGCTCATGCTTCAGTTCGCCGGCCACGCCCTTCGCGAACGACGGATCGAACCAATCGACGCCGGGCGGCACCGGCATATCCGGCTCCATCACCGTGACCACGCGAACTTCGCTGCCGGCGGGCCACTGGCGCGCCGCCACCGTGCGCACCGCCACCTCCGCATCCGGCGAGCCATCCGCGCCCACCAGGATTCGTACTCCGCCCGCCGCGCTTCCCGCGCCGCGGCGCGCCACGCGCACCGAGCAGCGCGCGTTGCTCACCACTCGTTGCGACACGCTGCCGAGGATCAATCCTCCCAGCGCCGAATGCCCTTGCGAACCGACCACCACCAAGTCCGCGCGCCATTCCTCCGCTTTCTTCAGCAGGCCCCACGCCGGTGAATCGTCAAACGCCTCGGCGGAAATTTTCCACTGCGGGAAATCGCCGCGCAACTTTTTCTCGGCGCGCGCCGCAATCTCTCGCGCTTCCTTGACCGCCTGCGCCACTCGCGCCCGCGCCTTCTTCACCGCATCGGCCACAAAGTCGGGCACCGACTGATCCGCGCCTTCACCCGCCGGCGGCTGGTACACATCGGCGATCGTCAGCACCACCGCTTCCGCCTGCTGCGGCAGCCCGGCGCGCTGCAAATCCTCCAGCGCATCGTCGGCAAAGCTCGACCCGTCATATCCCATCACCAATCGGAACGATTCACTCATCGCGTTAAATCCTCTGCGCCCTCTGCGCCTCTGTGAACCCTGCGTTGTTGTTTGCCTCTGAAATCGGAAATCTCACATGGCTTTATTGACTTCCTCTGTGTCCTCTGCGCCTCTGCGACCTCTGTGTCGATGTTTGCCTTTGAAATCTGAAATCTGAGATCTGCAATCGCTCTTTTCGAGGATGTCAACGGAGCCTTCATCGAGTGTGATTCCCTCACAGGTTTCGGCGTCATCGCC
The DNA here is from genome assembly GCA_050747305.1 of Candidatus Acidiferrales bacterium. GTDB lineage: Bacteria > Acidobacteriota > Terriglobia > Acidiferrales > UBA7541 > JBOGNS01. The sequence goes on from JBOGNS010000164.1 coordinate 3,866, forward strand.
TTATGGTGATTCAGGCTATGATCGCTGTATGCGACTCTTATTCTGGAGGGTAGCTGTTGTCAAGAAACATCAAGTTGTGACCACGGCCACTGAGCCGAGCGCGCATCGCCACTGAGCAAATCCAAGGAGGACGCATGCCAGAGAGAAGCACCACCACCGCCAAGGCCGGCTTCTGGCCCTCATGGGCGCATCACATCGGCGACCTGGTCTTCGGCGCCAACGACGGCATCATCACCACCTTTGCCGTCGTCAGCGGAGTGCAAGGCGCCGCGCTCAGCCCGCGCGTGGCCGTCATTCTGGGCATCGCCAACCTCATCGCCGACGGCATCGCCATGGGCGCCGGCAATTATCTCGGCATGCGCTCCGAGCAGGACTACCAACTCCGCGTCAACGGCATCGTCACCGAAGGACGCCTGCACGCGCTCGGACACGGCGCCGCCATCTTCCTCGCCTTCGTGCTGGCCGGCAGTATGCCGCTGCTGCCCTTCGCGCTGGCCCCTGCCGGGCGCATCTTCGAAGCCTCCTGCGTGGCCGCAGGCGTGACGCTATTCGCCGTCGGCAGCCTGCGTACGCTGGTCACCCGCGCCCGCTGGTTCGTCTCCGGCCTCGAGATGCTGCTGGTCGGCGCCGCCGCAGCCATCGCCGCCTACACCATCGGCCACTGGCTCCAGCAGCTCTCCGTCAGCAGTTAAGTAAGGATCGCCCAACTCTCGGCAGGCTATCGCACAGATCCGTCACTAGCCACGAGCCACTCGTCACTAGCCACTGCGCTTTTGGAGTGACCGAAGGAATTTGAATTCACGCAACATCAGCTACGTCTCGTTGGTTCAATTGCCGGGCTGCTTCGCGGCGGGCAGCCGGAAGGCGGCCATTTCGCGGTCGTTGCGCACCAGCAGGATGGCGCCGACGAGCACGGGGTGGTTCCACGTCTTGCCTTCGATCACCGGGACGCGCGAGAGTTCCTGGTAGCCGTCAGGCGACGCCGCAACCAGCGCCAGCTCGCCTTCCTCGGACAGCACCAGCAGCAGATCCTGATCGGCCAGCAGGATGAGCTGGCCGTTGCCGTAGCGCCCGCCTTTCCATTTGCGGCTGCCGTCGGTCAAGTCGATGCAGGAAAGGATGCGGCCGTCGAAGCCGTAGGCGTGGCCTTTGTGTACGACGTAGTCGTTGAAGTTGGGCTTGAGGCCGCGCGAGGTCCAGCGGTCTTCCACGGTCCATCCGTTCGCCCCGTGCGCTACCGCAATGCGCACCAAGCCTCCCTCTCCCATGCCTGCTTCGCCGCCGGTGGTCATCAGCAGATCGCTCGCAGAGGCCAGCGCCGGTTGCACGATGCGGTCGCCGCCGGGCCACGCGCGCTCCCACAGCGGCTTGCCGTCGGTTGGCGAGACACTGAGGGCGCCGTTTCCGCTCATCAGCAGGATCTGCGGTACTCCGTCAATGGTCACAAGGTGAGGAGAGCTGTAACCACGACCCCCCTTGGGCCCCAACCAGCGCCGCTCTCCCGTGGCCAGATCGTAGGCCACGAGCCTGCCGGCGGCGGCCACCACAACAATGTCCTGCACCACCAACGGCGAACTCGCAAAGCCTTCGAACGGCACTTTCACCTCCGCGTCCGTCCCCGCGTTGCGCGACCACACCTCCGCGCCGGTAGCCGCGTCGAGCGCATTCAGGATTCCGGTGGCGCCCAGAGCGTACACCCGGCCGTTGTGAAGCGTGGGCGTGGCGCGCGGGCCCGCCCCGCCCTGGGCTTGCCAAAAGCGTGCCGGGCTGCGGTGCTCCCACACCGGTTCGCCGGTCTTCAGGTTGTAGCAGACCACGACTTCGTCCTCTCCGCGCTGCTCCTGGGTGTGGAGCAGTTCACCGCCGACGGCCAACGAAGACCAGCCGGGTCCAACCGCACGACGCCACAATTCCACCGGCGGCGCTGCGGTCCAGTCGGTCTGGATACGCGTGCCGCGGACTACGCCGTCGCGGTTGCGACCGCGAAAGCCGGGCCACTCCGGCACTGGCGCAACCGCCGCCTCCGACGCTGCCGCACGCGCCGCAGGCTTGGCTTCGGCTGCTGGCGCGGACTTTTCTTTGGGCGCTTCCGCTGGAGGCGCTACGGAAGCGGGAGCGGCTGTCGGCGAAGGCACCGGCTCTGTGCGCGCTTGCGCCAAGAGCTGTTGCTCGGGCGTCGGCGACCAGCGCCACTTGAATTGAACTTGGCCGCCGCCGGTGAGTCCTTCGTTGCGGACCAGCGGCCACCAGCCACACGCGACCAGCACGGCGAGCAGCGCGACGGCACGCCGCGGTGCTGGCGCAAGGTTGCGGCCAATGGCCACGGCGACGGCGAAGCAGAAGGGTACCAGCGCGATGGCGTAAATGAAGTACATGAACCCCATTCCGACTCGTGCCACCGACAGATGCAGCAGGAACGTGGTTGCGTAAATGCCGCCAGCCATCAGCACCAGCCCGCCCAGGCGCTCAGACCATGCCGCCCGGCTGAACAGCAGCCACCACAAAACAATGCCCAGCCCACCCACGGTTGCACCAAACACTCCGAAGAAGGCGTTCTCGGGCATAACGATGGGTAGGCCGAACCAGGCCACAACCTGCAGCGTGGCGAGAGCCACGCCGGGCCACAGGCGAAGCGGCTTGCGAAGCGCGGGTAAGGCAGTCTGCAAGGTGGTCATACCTAACCATACGCCCACCGAAGCCGATTTGTTCCAGGTTTTCTCATTCCAGTTTGCCGTTGTAGGTGTAGTAGCGGACCCCGGACTTCCTCTGTACTACTAGCATTCAAAATCTTTGCGTCGCGCGACGAATTTCCCCGCCGGACTCCGCGAAGCTCACAGCCCGCAGCTTACAGCCGACAGTTTATTCGCTTTACTGTGAGCTGTTAGCTGTCGGCTGTCAGCTTCGTCTCTTTGGTTGCGGCTCTGCCGCGCTGTGTTGATCCTTGCCTCTGAAATCTCAAATTTCAGATCTGCCATCGGTTCCTTTTCGAGGATGTCAACAGAGCCGTTTGATGTTGTAGGTGCAGTAGAGGACCCCTGCGGCGTTCACCGGTGATCGCGCAGGCGCAACTCGGACACACCCACGCACGCCTGACGCTTCGCGTGTACGCACACCTCATCGCCGATGCGCATCGCCGCGCTCAGCCCGCGCGTGGCCGTCGACTTGTTTTGCATTTGCAAAGCCGGAACGTTGGGCTATGCTCTACCCACGAGGGCAGAGTGCCATGCGTTTCTTTCACTCAGCGGGGCTCCTTCCGTTCGGGGTATGCATGCTCATGAGCTGCTTCTGCCTGGGATGTGTCGTGCCCATCCGGACTCCAACACGCACCAGTGGTGCATCAGACGGGACGGGTAAGACCGACTTGGATTTCATCCAGGTGGGAACGACTAGTCGAGAGGAAGTTGTTCAGAAATTGGGCTGGACAGATACAGGGATCAAGGACGAGAGACTTTTTGTGGGCCGATGGGTCAGCTCTTCGTCGGGGTTGTTTGGAGTGGGGGGAGGCGACTTTGATCGCCATTGGGGAGGACGCAACCTGCTGATAGAGTTCGACGAGAAAGGCGTGGTGAAACAATATTCTGTCTTCGGAGACAAAGAGCTTGTGAAGCAGCTTTCCGCCTGGGTGACTCAGAGGCCGGACCGTTTATTAGATCTCTCCAGGCCGATTGAAATCCAGGTTAAGCACTATCGTCGTCGGGGCCACTCCTCCGACAAAGGCGCACTAGTATTCGCAGAGGACTCCTTTGAGTTCCGTGAAGACCTCGGCACGTCTCACAATTTCAAGATCTCTCCGACAAAAATCAGCCAGCTCAGTTTTTCCGGCCTAGTAGATAAGGCACCACTCGGTCAGAAGCCGCCAGATCCTCGGCACATCAGTCTAACGCTTCATTTTACTGAGAAGACCACGGTCGGTAAGAAAATGACCTTACATATGAACGTGCCCGCAATCATGTCCCTCGTCAAGTATCTGGCTCAGACGCGATCCCGTTAGACAAAGGCCTAGGCCAGACCCTTTAGACACTGTGGCCGATATTTTGGACCCAATTGGACCTACGCCAGAGGTTAACAGCGAGTGGGTTCAAGTTTGGGTGGGGTGAGCGACGGGATTTGAACCCGCGACCCTCGGTGCCACAGACCGATGCTCTACCAACTGAGCTACGCTCACCGCCGACGGTTGGAATGAATTGGTTGAT
>JBOGNS010000165.1:0-3203 GCA_050747305.1 Candidatus Acidiferrales bacterium
GGCTCAGGTTCTGGCCGACGTTGTGCCCGCCCTTGATGACGAGAATCAGGGTGGCGAGAAAGAGGCCGGCGCCAATTAGAATGCCGAGCACTACCCCAAGCAGCTTGGCGTTGAGCCGAATGACTGCTTTCTGTATGAGTTCTTCTTCGCGCTCCATGGCTGCTCCTTATCGCCGTCTGTAGCGGCGACCCTCAGGCCGCTATGTGGTTCCGTGCGCTGAGAGTGCCGGGCTGAGGCCGGCGTTACATGTGGTCAAGGAAATCGCCGTACTGATCCATTTCCGCGCGCGACTTTACCACCACCAGCCACAGCCATACCGCCAAATTGTGCGCTACGGCGAAGCCGTAGCCGATGAAGAAGCCCGCGACAAAGCCCCACGCCAAGCCCAGCAGCGACCCCGGCCACGTGACCGAATATCCCACAAAAAAATGGCCCAACAGACCGAGCTTCGGCCCGATGGGATAACCGCCGCGCAGCAACAGCGCGATGGTCATCACGAAGAGCCCGCCGCCAAACACCACCCCGCTGGCCATGCCCATGCCCATGCGATGCAACGGCGCAAAGGCGAGTAACACCGGTTCGGGCAGCCCGGGTTCAGTCGCCGACTTGCTAGCCGCTTCCTGTGTTTCCAGATTCACGCTAGGCCACCTAATCAAGCCATTCTACTCCGGTTTGCGAAGGGGCGAGCAAGAGTGTTTCACGGGGCGGCGGGGATGTAACGCAGCGAACGCCGCGCAGCCGCGTGCCAGGGCACGTAGCCGAACTTGCGCATGGCGGTTTCTTCCAGCACGCGGAAGTACATGGCGAGATGCGCCTGCTCGTCCCAGCGCTCGTGGTACTTGCGCCAGCCGCGCTCGCCCATTTCCGCGCGCAGTGTGGCATCTGTGCGCAGCCGTTCCATCGCGTTGATCAGCTCGGGCAGCGAGCGGTAAGCGAAACCACCCTTGCTTTCGTCCACCACTTCTTTCAGGCCGCCGAGGTCGTTGACGATCACCGGCGTGCGTTGCATGTACGCCTCGAGAATGATAATCCCGAACACTTCATAGCAAATGGAAGGCACGATCACTGCAATGGTCTGGCGGTACAGCGCGCGGAGCTGCGCCTGCTGTAGCGCGCCGAGGAAAACCACGTTGGGCATGCCCGAGGCCAGCGCGCGGAGTTCGGATTCGTAGTTGCCCGTGCCCGCGATGAGCAAGTCCGCATGCGGATAATTGCGGAACACCGGAATCAGATTTTGCAGGCCCTTGATTTTTTCCAGCCGCCCGACGAAAAGGAAAAAAGGGCGCGGGTGCGGAGTCTGACTCGCGGGCGCGTTCGCTTCCTCCTGAGGCGGAACGAAGTACGGCACGTGCTCGAATACCGTGGCGGGCACGAAGCCACGGTCCCGATGCATCTGCCGCGTGAACTGGCTGGGCGACATGAATGCATCCACGTGCCGCGCGCAGCGCTCCAGCAGCCGCGTGTAACGCCACCACTGCGGCGGGCGGCGAAAGGCCAGTGTGCAGCGAAAGCAAGCCGGCTTCTCGCACACGCGCTCATTATTTTTCCACAGCACGTGCATCGGGCACACCAGCCAATGCTCGTGCGTGGTGTAAAGCTTGATGAAGTCGTCGTAATCCGGGCGCAGCTCGAGCGCGCGGGGACCGAGCAGGGAAATGTTGTGATAGTGGATCACGTCGAACTTCTTGCCGAGAAAAACTTCCAAGATGCGATTCTTCTTGAACCATAGCCCGCCGGTCTGCTGCGTCAGCAGCGGTGATAGCGTGCCCCATCCGCTGCGCAGCGTGTGTACAGTGACGTTGCGGTGGTTGGGGAAGTCCTTGGTGGGTGTGCGCGGTTCCAGCGCGTGATAGGAATCCGCGCAGTGGATCACGTCCACCTGATGGCCGCGTCGCGCCTGCGCGTTCGCCAGGCGGTAGAGATACATCGCGTCGCCGCCGAAGCTGTAGGGTGGATAGAAAATCGAGAGATGGCAGAAGCGCAGCGGGCGCGACGGCGCGCTCGCCGACACGACGGACCGGGCGCTGGGTGCGCTATCGGGCGACACGCGGCACCTCGTGGAAAATTTCCAGCAACTGGCGCGCAGAGTTCTCCCAGGAAAGGGCGGCGGCCGCTTGTTGCGCGGCCCTGCTCATGCGCGCGCGCAACGCATCGTCGCGCAGGACGCCGGCCAGCGCGTCGCGCCAGCCGCTGCGGTCGCCGGGAGCAATCGCGATTGCGCCGTCGCCCAGCAGTTGCGGCAGCGGGCTTTCCGTGGTGACCAGCACCGGCGCGCCGCACGCGGCAGCCTCCACGGCGGGCAGGCCGAAGCCCTCGCAAAACGACGGGAGTACGAGAACCGTGGTGAAGTTGAGCAGCGCGAGCAGGTCGTCGTCGCGCATGTAGCCGGGGAAGAGCACGCGATCCTGCAAGCCGCCGGCATCCACGCGCTGTTTGAGCTCGCGGTAGCAGGAGAAAAACGCGTCGCCTTCGAAATCGCCTGCCAGCACCAGCCGCACATCGGCAAACTCCGCGCTCGCCGCCAGCTCGCCGAACACATCAGCGAGCAGGAACAAATTCTTATGCGGGCTGAAGCCGCCCACGTAACTCACCAATCGCGTCGCCGGCGGGATGCCCAATCGCTGATAAAGCGGCGCGGAGTCCAGATCCGGCACGCGGCGAAAAATCGCATCGCCCGCTTCGTTGACCACGCGAATGCGCTCGGCGCGAATGCCCAGCACGTCGCACAGCTTGCGCCGCGAAAACTCAGAAACCGTAAGAATCCGCCGCGCGCGCATCAGCGCCAAATTCACCTTGGCGCGCCAGAAAAGTTTGGCGCGCAGAGTGGGGAAGACCATTTGCGGAAAAAGTTCGGGAATCACGTCGTGGATGGCCACCAGCTCCGGCGTGGAGCCGGTAAGCGGCACGTAGCTATACACCGAAGGGAAGAAGAAGAGATCCAGCTTGCGCGCGCTGATGGCGCGGCTCACGGACCACATGTCCCCGAGCGAGCGGCGGCCATTGGCCCCGGCGGCCTGGATGGTGGGCACATCGGCGTTGACGCGCACCACCTCCACGTTTTGCGGCATAGGAAATTCATCGCTGGCCTGGTCGGTGAAGAACACGTACTCGTTGCTGCGGTCCACCGCCAGCGTGGCGGTAAGCAGCGCGCGCGCGAAGCGGCCGTAACCGCGGCGGTTCGACCAGCACGTGGCATCCACGCC
>JBOGNS010000166.1:0-2289 GCA_050747305.1 Candidatus Acidiferrales bacterium
GTCCAGATCACCGCGGTGAGGCCGCCATGAAAAGTGTAAAGCAGCGTCAGCAAAGTGATGATGATCACGGACTCGATTGCGCCGGCGCCGAACGCCAGCCGCACCACCAGCGCCACGGCGGCCACGCGCACGCCTTCCGCCAGCGCGCGCGTCACCAAAAAGGTGCTGGCGGCAATCGAGCGCATGCGCGAGCCAAATCGCTTTTCGATCAGCTCGTAGGCCGTGTAGAATTCACCGCGAAAGTACTGGGGGATGAAAATCAGGCTGATCACCACGCGCGCAACCAGATAGCCCATTGCCAACTGCAGGAAGCCCAAGTTCCCGGTGAACGCCAACGCGGGCGTGCCGATTACGGTGAGCGTGGAAGTTTCGGTGGCCACGATGGATAAGGCCAGCGCCCACCATGGTAGCTCGCGCCCGCCGAGAAAATAATCGCGGATGGATTGTTGCCGCTTGCGAAAGCGGATACCAAAGAGTGTAATACCGGCGAGATACGCGATGATGACCGCGAGATCGAGTCCGCTGATGCGCATCGTGGAGGCGGCGCGATGCTACTGAGCAGAGCGAGGAAGTGTCAAGCGGGAATGAAGAATTGAAGCAATGAAGCGGCACACAACGTTCGCAGAGAAGGACGACGGGCTGGATGATTTCGAAAGCCAACTACTTTATCGGGTTTGACGGCGGCGGCACGAAGACGGAGTGCGTGTTGCTCGATAGCGACGGCGGCGTGATGTCGCAGGCCGTCACAGGCCCGTCCAACCCGCTGCGCGCGGGCTTCGAGAAGGCCATCCACTCGCTCAACGACGCGGCGGACCGCGTGCTCTCCGCAGCGCGAACCGATGCGTCGCAAGTCGCGGCGGTGTGCGCGGGCATGGCGGGCGCAGGCCGCGGGCGCGTGGTGAAGCGCATGATGGCGGCGCTGGCGCAAAGATTTCCGCGCTCCGACGTCTCGGTCACCACAGATATGGAAGTGGCGCTGGAAGCCGCAGTAGGCGAAGGGCAAGGCGTGGTGCTGATTGCCGGGACCGGATCAGCGGCGTTTGGCCGTCGCGCGGACGGCAAGACGGCGCGCGCGGGAGGCCTGGGGCCATGGATCGGCGATGAAGGCAGCGCGTACGATATTGGCCGTCGCGCGGTGATGATCGTTGCCAAGGCGCGCGATGGGATGGGGCCGGTGACGCTGTTGGCGGAGATGATTCCCTCGGCGTTGGAATGTGCGAATTGGGATGCGCTCACCGACCGCATCGCGAAAAGCCCGGACGAAGTTTTCCCGCGAATTTTTCCGCTGGTGGTGGAAGCGGCGGAAGCGGAAGACGATCCGGCGCGTGAGATTCTGTTTGGCGCAGCAATCGGCTTGGCCGCGCTGGCCGCAGCGGTGGTTCGCCGGCTGGGGCTCGAGAATGAGGAGTTTGTGGTGGCCAAGTCGGGTGGCGTGTTTGGACGGAGCGCGTTCTTCGACCAAGCCGTAGGAGCATTGTTGACAAGCGCAGCGAAACGAGTGCGCATCGAGCCGCTGCATGTGGCGCCGGCGATTGGCGCGGCCCGCATGGCCATGCGGCTGGCCCATGCGCATTTGCCGCGAGCGGAACATGCCCTCCGACGGTAATCAGCGGGCGGAGCGCGCGCGCCGCGCCACGGGCGAAGAACTGCTCGTGCTGGTGCACGACGCGGCCGAAGATGTGCTTGCCGCGCTCGTGGAGAACCCGGCACTGAATGAATCGCACGTGGTGCTGTTGCTCGAGCGCAAGAACCTGCCGGCGGCGGTGCTCGAGCAGATTGCGCAACGCAGCGAGTGGATGCGCGACTACCCGGTGAAGCTGCGCGTGGCGCTCCACCCGCGCACCCCGCGGCTGGTGGCGCTGCCGCTGGTGCGCCAGCTTTATCTGTTCGATCTGGCACGCGCCTGCCTGCAGCCATCCGCGCCGAACGAAGTGAAGCGGCTGGCGGAAGAACAAATCCTCGCCAAGCTGGAGCAGCTTGCGCTGGGCCAGAAGCTGACGCTGGCGCGGCGCGGCCCGGCGCGCGTAGCGGGAGCGTTGCTGGCGGAGGGCCATGAACAGGTGGCACCGCTGGCACTGGAGAATCCGTACCTGACCGAGGCGCAGTTGCTGCGGGTGCTGGCGCGCGACGACCTTCCGGCGAATGTGGCCGCGGCTGTGGCGCAGCATCGCAAGTGGTCGCTGCTGTATAACGTGCGCATTGCGCTGGTGCGGCATCCGGGGACGCCGCTGGCGCGCGTGCTGAGTTTTCTGCCGGACTTGACCATGCGCGACTTAAGCGACCTGAGCG
>JBOGNS010000167.1:0-5002 GCA_050747305.1 Candidatus Acidiferrales bacterium
TGGATGATGTAGTGCGCCATGCCCGGATGCTGGGGATACTTGGGCAGCATTTTGTCGAGGATGGCCCCGGCCTGCTTTTGCCGCGCGTAGGTCTTATCCGGCGGCGAAGCGGTGGCCGTGCCGAGGATGGACAAAGCGTAGAACATTTTGGCTTCGTCATCCTGCGGATAGCGTTGCGCAAGCTTCTGCATCGCCTGCTCATAGGCTTGCGTGCGCGTGAGGTGGTTCGCCGTTTCGTAATCGCGATAGAAGGTCGCGATGGCCGCGATGTACGCGCGCTCGCGCTCGTCGGCGGTGCCGGCAGACTGCGCCTTCTGCACCGTTTCCCACCCGCGCCGCAGGGAATCCTTCCCCGCCGCTTCCCACAGCGGATGCGTGATGCTCATGGCGATGCCCCAGTAAGCCATGGCGCATGCGGGATCCTTTTTCGCCACCGCGGCAAACGCCTTCTCCGACTCCGCATACCAAAACGAATGCAGCAGCGCCATGCCCCGCTCAAAATCGCTTTGCACGCCGCTGCAGGAAATCGCAAACTTCACCGTGCCAAGCTGGTTGGGGTCGCCGCCACTATGGTCGTGTTGCGCGTACGCACCACCGGCCACGACGGCTAGAGTGAGAGCGCCAAGAGATATTTTGCGTAGCATCATGAGCCTCCCCGGGCTGAAGTGGCTGGGATGGAGCAATCGTAGTTACCGGCGCCGGTGCAGTCAAGCGCGCGTACCGGATCGAACGGTGCGGCGGCGGAAAAGCAGGCCGGACCACGTGTCGTCCCCGGCGCAGATTTTGTAGTCCACCAGCCCGCGGGCCATGGCGACTTTGCGGACAATTTGCTGCGTGAGATCGCCGCCCGTGGGCGCGGCGCCGGCACGCGCGATACGCATAGAGGAAAAGCCTGTGCCACGTGTCGCTAGTGATCGAACTCGCGCCGGTATGCATCCCAGCGCGGTTTCAATTCATTCATGAAGGCGCCGAACGCGGGGTGCTGCCGGATGGGGTCGAGGTGCGGGTCGCGCGAGAACAGAGTGTAATTCGGCATCCCGGCCTCAACGGTGGAGCGCAACCACTGCACCGCCACCTCGGCCTTCCCCTGCAGCGCATAAATACTGGCCATGTTATAGGCCATGTGATGGAAGGCTCGGCTGCGCCGGCTCGCTTGGATCAGCGCAGGCATCTCGGCTTCTGCTCTTGCAAAGTTTCCGCGCAGCGCGGTAAGCAATGCCAGGTTACTCTTGGCAAAAGGGTCGTCCTGGTTGCGCGCCAGGTCCCGGCGGATCAACTCCTCGGCCTTTTCGAACTGCTGCTTCCACATGAACGACTTGCGCATGAACGTGCCGGCGCCTTCCGGGTTCTCGAGTTTGACGAACGCGGCAATCGCTCCGTCGGGGTTGCCCACCAGATCAAACGCTTCCACGTACCACGATTGCTTCGACTCGCTGGTAGGATCGTCCGCCAGCGAGCGTGCGAGCTCGCGAGCCGCGGCCTGTTCAAGGCCCAGATGCGCGTACATGACCCCCAGTTGGTGGCGGGCGAGATTCGGATTGAGCTGCTGCGCTCGCCTCAGCTCGCGAATCGCGGCCTCGATGTTGAACCCGCCGTAGATGCTCCAGAACAGCTCATGGCGCACCACGTGGGTTTCCGCCAGCGAAGCGTCCAGCGCCTCGGCGCGCTGCAACGCTGTCTCCGCGCGTGTACGCCAGGCGGGCTCGTCCGGTTCACTGAATAAAGCCATCCAGGTGAGCGCATAGCCCAGTTGGGCATGCGCCAGGGCGTAGTTCGGGTCCAGTTCGATGGCCCGCTGATACATCCGGATGGCCGCTTCGATCTCGGTTTTGCCGGTCGTCGACCGCTTGTCGAAATGCTCTTCGCCTCTGAGGAAGTATTCGTAGGCCTCTGGATTCGAGGTGTGACGCTTGGTCAGCCGCGCCTGCTCAGCTGCGGTGAGCCTGCCGCGCAAGCCCTCCGCCACTCTCTGCGCGATCTGGTCCTGCACCGCGAAAATGTCCGTAAAACTCTCGTTCAACGTCGCGCTCCACAGCGACGCGCCGTCGCTCGTGCGCAGCAGATTGACGTTAATGCGAATCTGATCGCCGGAGCGTTGTACCGTGCCGTCCAGCACGGAATCCACGCGAAGCTGGCGCGCCGCTTCCAGGGCTTCCACCTCCAGCGTCGCGTATCTGCGCACCGCGCTCGACGGCCGCACGTTCAGGTCGGAAATCTGGCTGACTTTCGTGATGATGGTGTCGGCGATGCCTATGCCGAGGTAGTTGTCACTCCCGGTTTCCTGGCCGAGCGACTTCATGGGTAGAACCGCCAGGCTGCGAATCTGCGTCTGCGCTCCAAACCAGCCGCCCCAGTAGCTTCGTGTCACTGCAGCGAGCGCTGCGAGAGCGACTACAGCCGCGCCGAGAGTGATTGCCACCCGCCGTAGGCGCGTTATCTTGGCCGGCTTGGCGGTCCCAGGAATCGCCGTCGCATTGACGATATCTAACGAGACCGCCTCCAGCGCTGCCCGCACTTCGCGCACGCTTTGGTAGCGTTGCGCCGGCTCCTTGACCAGGCAACGCAGGATAATTGCGCGCAGTCCCGCAGGAATCTTTTGAGGAAGCGGGGGCGGCGGCTCGCGCAGGACCGCGGACGTCGTTTCGAACCCGGTGCGCCCGCGAAAGGGCAGTACGCCTGTGGCCATTTCATACAACACCACTCCCAGCGCCCACAAATCGCTGTGCGCATCGGCTTCCTGGCCCGCCAGGATTTCGGGCGCCAAATACGGCAGCGTTCCCGAAAGTCCGCTCGGGCCAACCGGCGCATCCAGTGAGCGAGTCGCATCGTCACTCTCGCTCGCCCGATGAACAGCGAGACCGAAGTCCAGAATTTTGACGTGTCCTTCGCGCGTAACTACGATGTTGGAGGACTTCAGGTCGCGGTGCACAACGCCCTTTTCGTGCGCGTGCGCCAGCCCTGCCGCGACCTGCACGGCGTAGCGCACCAGCGTATCCACGGGCATGCCATCTGTGGGAATCAATTCACGAAGCGGCCTGCCATCCACGCGTTCCATGGCGATGAAACGGATCCCGCCGGCCTCGCCCATTTCGTGAATCGTGCAAATATGCGGATGATTGAGAGCCGATGCGGCCTTCGCTTCGTTGCGTAACCGCTCCAGCGCGGTGCGGTCGTTGGCCAGCGCTTCCGGCAGCACCTTCAATGCCACCTCGCGCCCCAGCATGGTGTCGCGCGCCAGATACACCACACCCATGCCCCCGCGGCCGAGTTCGGCTTCGATGTCGTAATGCGCGATCGTGCGCCCAATCATGTTTGGAGGAAACCGCTTGCGATGCTAGTGCCGCGGCAAGGCCAAGTCAACGGCGCGTCGGTATCCGCTCAGGTTCGCTTGCGGCGGAAGAGCAGGCCGGACCACGTGTCGTCCACGGCGCAGATTTTGTAGTCCACCAGCCCGCGGGCCATGGCGACCTCGCGCACGATTTGCTGCGTGAGATCGCTGTGCCGCGCCGCGGCCTTGCCTCGTGCGGAACCCGCGCGAGATGTAGACACGCCCGTGCTTCGCCACGCCGCTGGCGGGCGGGGTAAACCCGCCGCTGCGCTCACGGGCCGCGGGCCGGCTTTCTTCGGCCAGAGAATCCACAGCGGCGCGGCGCCGGTGCGCGTGGCCAGCGGACGCACGCCGCGCTCGATTTCGCGCCGCGTACGCGTGAACCAAAGCGCAAGATCGCAGCCTCCGCTCGTGCTGGCGCGCAACTTCGCGCCGGAGGGCAGTGCGCCAAGCGTCTTGCGGAACCCCGCAGGCGCGCCCACCAGCGCCACAACGGATTTGGGCTTGATGCCCAGCTTTTTCACCAGCGGCGTGCCGGCGTATGCCGCGAGCACCGACGACGGCGTCACCGGTGCGGCGGGCGGATGCGCGATGGCATGACGCAGCGCCGTGCGCACGCGGCTCCATTCCGTGTAAGTAGCGTCGGGCAGCAGCGCGCGGATACGCTCGACTTTTTCCGCGTCGCCGCCGAGAAAGACGAGCGGGATGCGGCGGGTGGCTTTGGTGCAGCGAATGCCCATGGCGATTTCGCGCCCGTGCGACGGCAGCCGGCTCAGGTCAATGACCACCGCGGCGTAGGGCCGCTCGCGAAGCTCGCGCAGGAAGGTCGGCCCGGCGGGCAACTGGAAGGCGGCTTCGAAGCCGGCGGCGCGCAGCAGCTTGGCGCGCTCTTTAGCTTCCGCCTCATTCCAGTGGACCAGCCGCACGCGGGACATGAGGCGCGCATCCTACGCCTCGCCACGCGGCGGAGTCAATGGCCCGCGCGCACATGTAACGGCGACCTTCAGGTCGCGGTAATTCCGGAGGATGACGTTGAAGGTTGACGCGTTTCGAATCTCGGTTCGGGCGCGGCCGGGTGCGGGATTGCCGATCTCTTTCGTCCGGCAGCCGGCAATTACCCGCGTCGACGTTGAAATCAGCGCGCTCGTGCAGTTCGTGTTTCTTCTTGGCTTAGAGAGGGGAATTGTTCTTTCTGCTTTCTGCTTTCTGCTTTCTGCTTTCTGCGTTCTGCGTTCTGCGTTCTCGATTATTCGTAACGCAGCGCTTCCACCGGATCCAACCGCGCCGCCTTCATCGCCGGCCACACCCCGAAGATCAATCCGATGCCGATGGAAACCGTAAGTCCGGCGGCAACCGCCCACGCCGGCACCGTGGCATTCCAGGATGTGCCGAAGCGCACCAGCATCGCGATCCCGCTGGCGAAGAGAACGCCGATCAGACCCCCCAGGCCCGTGAGCGTCATCGCTTCCAGCAGGAACTGCGAGCGAATATCGCCGCTGCGCGCCCCGATCGCCTTGCGCACACCGATTTCCCGCGTGCGCTCGGTCACCGACACCAGCATGATGTTCATCACCCCTACGCCCCCCACCAGCAGCCCGATGGAGCTTACCGCAAAGGTGACTGCCGCGACCATGAAGACGATGCTGTGGAACTGCTCGATGGCCTGTTGCGAAG
>JBOGNS010000168.1:0-2086 GCA_050747305.1 Candidatus Acidiferrales bacterium
TGGACCGTGCCGAACTTCTGATGGCAACATGAAGGAGCAAAGTGGCGACCTGAAGGTCGCCGCTACACGTTGCTGCAAGCCACCACGGCCGACTTGTGCGCCGGCTGGCGAAGCGCGATGCGGCAACTGCCGGGCGGCGTGAAGCCGCCCCTACGGGCGGAAGTCAGCGGCGATGGTGGAGCGGACCTGCGCGGCCAGCGCGGCGGCGAAATCCGATTGCATTCCGGCAGTGGCGAGCGGCGCGTGGAAGATGAGTTCGACTTCGCCGGGATTCAGGCGCCAGGAATAAAACGGCAACACGGCGCGCGTGCCGTTCAACGTCACCGGCACTACCGGCGCGGCGGCTTTGATCGCCAGCAGAAATGTGCCCGCCTTGAACTCGCCGATCTGGCCATCGGGTGAGCGCCCGCCCTCCGGAAAGATGAAGACCGAAGTGCCTTGCTTCACGTGGCCGGCGGCTTCCAGCAGGCTGCGCGCGGCGCGTCGAGGGTTGCTGCGCGAAATCGGCATGTGGCCGGAGCGTCGCAGATGCCAGCCAAGAAACGGAATATGAAAGAGCGATGCTTTGGCCATGATGCGAAATTGCCGTGGGATGTAGCCGAATGCGACGGGAATATCCATGTAACTGAGGTGATTTGCGGCGAAGACGCACGGACCGGCAGGGATGTGTTCGGCGCCGCGCACGCGGACGCGTACGCGTCCGAAGAAGAGCAGCATGCGCGCCCAGATGCGCGCGCAGTCGTGTTGCAGGCCGCCGCTGGAGTCAAAGAGCGAAACGAAAAGCGATAGCATGCCCATCACGATGGTGCAGAGATAGGCCAGCGGCACGGTCACCACATAGTTGCGCAGCAGGCTGAGAGCTTCGACGAGAGCGCGCATTCAGGTCGGCATTGTAGCGTTGTCCGCGTAAGGGCGCACCCCTGTGTGCGCCCTTGCGTTGATCAGAAGAAACCTAACCCCAAAGATTCCTCGCTTCGCTCGGAATGACAGATGCGCGATGCGCGCGCCACCAGCGGCGCAGATCGCCGACCAGATACAGCGAGCCGGTGGCGAAGATCACGTCGGCGGGCGTGGCCAGTTCCAGCGCGCGAGCCAGTGCCTCGCCGGGATCCGTGATGGCTTCGCAGTGCGGCGTGGCGTGGCTGCCGATTTCCGCCAGGTGCGCGGCGGAAATGGCGCGGGCGCTGCGTGCTTGCGTGCAGATCACGTGTGCGGCGCGCGGGAAAAGCAAGCCGGTCATTTCGTCCACCGCTTTATCGCGCACCGCGCCGTAGATCAGCACGATGCGACGGCCCGGCAGCGTTTCGTCCCAGAAGATAAGCAACTCGCGCGCGCCGGCGGGGTTGTGCGTGCCGTCGAAATAGACATTGGGATTCTGTGCGACGAGTTCCAGCCGGCCCGGCCAGCGGGTCTGCGCAATGCCCAGGGAGATGGCTTCATCGCTGATGTTGAATCCTTGCTCTCGAAGCTGCAGCGCCGCGACGCTGGCCGTGAGCGCGTTGCGCAATTGGAAGCGGCCCGCGAGCGACGGGTGAAGTGATAGTCCGGCTTCGCACGAAATCATCGGTCGGAGCCGGCTCGGGCCCGCACTGGTTCGATCGTCGATATCCACCAGCGGCGCGTCGGCTTCGGCGGCGCGGCGCGCAATCACCGCGCGGGCTTCAGCTCGGCCGGCGGCGCATACCACGGGCACGCCGGACTTGATGATGCCCGCCTTTTCCCCGGCGATTTGCTCGATGGAGTGGCCGAGGTAATTTTCGTGGTCGAAATCAATCTGCGTGATGACCGTGACTTCGGGCTGCACGATGTTGGTCGAGTCCAGCCGCCCGCCCATGCCCACTTCGTACACCGCAAAGTCGAGCCTCTTGCGCGCGAAGTGGTCGAAGGCCATCGCGGTGACGCACTCGAAAAAAGTGGGATGCGCAGCCAGGCCGCCCGCGTCAGGGCCGGCGGCGAGCAGCTCTTCGATAGCGTGATGCACGCGCGAGAATGTGGCGGCGAAATCGGCATCAGAAATCGGCTCGCCATTCACCGCGATTCGCTCGTTGATGCGCTCGAGATGCGGCGAAGTGTAGAGACCGGTGCG
>JBOGNS010000169.1:0-21709 GCA_050747305.1 Candidatus Acidiferrales bacterium
GCCGCGCACTGCGCCGCCACGATGCAAGACCGACGCCTAGCGCGTTTGAAAGGAGCAGCCCATGCGCAAATTGATGGTGTCCGCAGCCGCTTTTTTCCTCGCGTGCTTTTCGACTTTGGCGCAGGAGCCGCCGAAGGCCAGCGAAGCCCGCGCGGAACAACCGATGCTCGTAGTGCCCGCGGGCACGCCGCTCTCGCTGATCTTGCAGAACGGAATCTCGACCCGTTCGGTGAAGGCTGGCCAAGCGGTCCATTTCGAAATCCTCTCTCCCGTCACAGTCGAAAACCGCATCGCGATCCCAGCCGGCTCGTTTGCTCAAGGCAAGGTTACCGAGGTGCGTCGCGCGGGACGCCGCAGAGGTCGCGCGGAAGTCCGCATTCGGCTGGAAAGCCTGATTCTGCCCAACGGCTACTCGGTGTCACTTGTGGCTGACACAACGAATGTTGCAACCGGCGGCAACGAAAGTGTTGACTCGAATGGCCGGGTTCGCGGCGACACGGCGCGGCTCGCGGATGCCGGGGTGCTGGTCGCAGGCGCTGCGGTTGGTGCAGCGCTAGGCGGGATAATGGGCCGAAGCGAAGAGGCCGTCGGCTTAGGCGCGATCTCCGGCGGAGGCGCCGGCCTGATTGCCGTATTGCTGACGCGCGGTCCCGATCTTCACTTACCGCGTGGTTCCACAGTTGACGTCACGCTCGCGGTGGATTTGCATCTTGATGCGGCACGCGCGCAGTTTACAGACGCCGGGCGCGCCAGTACGATGGCGCTCCCCGCGCCGCGTCAAGACCGCAGAGGGCCACCGTTTCGCCCGCGTTGGCCGTTTCCCTGGTAGTCAGGCTCTCAGTGGGCGTTGCCGGCCTCGCTGAACGCTGCGGGCATTCCGCAATTGCTTTCCGCAGCCCGTGCGGCTATCGTTCTCCCTTCATCTCTCTAGCGGAGGCCGTAATGAAACCACGCTGGTTGGTCGTAATCCTGGCGCTTGTGCTGAGCTGTGGGGCGGCCGCCTTCTCGCAGCAGGCCGCGGCTCCAGCACCGTCAACCAAAGCGGCGGCTGCTTCGCCCGCTGCGGCGGAGCTTAGCCCCAAATTCACGGAGTATATGGAGGCGCAGGAGGGGGTGAGCCGGTTCACCGGGGCGGTGCTGGTGGCGCGCGAGGGCAAAGTGCTGTTTGCGCGCGGCTACGGCATGGCGAATCTGGAGCACGCCATTCCCAACACGCCCAGCACCAAGTTTCGTCTCGGCTCGATCACCAAGCAATTCACGGCTGCCGCCGTTCTCCAGCTTCAAGAGAAAGGCAAGCTCAGCGTGCAGGACCCGGTGTGCAAATACGTGCCGGATTGTCCCGCGGCGTGGGCGCCCGTCACCATTCATCACCTGCTTACGCACACCTCGGGCATCCCCAGCTTCACCAGCTTCCCCGACTATGTGAAAACGATGATGATCGCTTCGCCGCCGGAAAAATTGCTGGAGCGCTTTCGCGACAAACCGCTGGAGTTCGGGCCGGGGGAAAAATTCAACTACAGCAATTCCGGCTACGTGCTGCTGGGCTTCATTCTCGAGAAAGCCGCCGGGCAGAGTTATGACGAATACCTGCGCGCGAACATTTTTGCCCCGCTGGGCATGGATGCCAGCGGCTACGACTGGGGTAGCACCGTGCTCCCCGGTCGGGCTTCCGGCTACGCGCGACGCGGCGAATCCGGCTACGCCAACGCGGAATTCATCCACATGACCATCCCGCACGCGGCGGGCGCGCTGTACTCCAGCGTGGAAGATTTCGTGAAGTGGGATCAGGCGCTTTATTCAGACAAAGTTCTCAGCGAGGCTTCGCGCCAAGCGATGTTCACGCCGTTCAAAAACGATTACGCCTATGGGTGGGGCGTGCGCGCGCTTTCCGGGCACAAGATGGTGAGCCACGGGGGCGGCATCAACGGGTTCAACACTTCGTTCATGCGCTTCCCCGACGACAAGCTGTGCGTCGCGGTGTTCAGCAATGTGGAAGGCACACCGGTGGGCAGAGTGGCGCGGGACCTCGCGTCCATCGCGCTGGCGCTGCCTTACGAGATGCCCAAAGAGCGCGTCGCCATCACGGTTGATCCCAAGATTCTCGATGCTTACGTGGGCCGCTACGAGCTGGAGCCAACTTTATCGCTCACCATCACGCGCGAAGGCGACGGCCTGATGACGCAGGCCACCGGCCAATCCAAAGTTCCGCTCTACGCCGAGTCGGAAACGAAATTCTTTCTTCGCGTGATGGATGCGCAGATTACTTTCGTGAAGGATTCCACCGGCAAGGTCACGCACCTCATCCTTCATCAGGGCGGCCGCGACCTCCAGGCAAGGAAAGTCGAATAAGTGTGCATGACAATCGTTGCGCGTCGGTTCTTTGCGATTTCTTCATCTCTGTGCTCTCTGTTCCTCTCCGATCTCTGCCCTCGCCGACCGGGCAGGAAACTGTGCTCTTCTTCTGGAGCCACACAACAAATGGGCCGATTCACGCGGTTCTTGGTCGCGCCCTTGTTCGCGCTCGCTGTTTGTGCCACGCCGGATCAGGAACCGCGCGTACCCGCGCCGCAGCCAACGCACGCGCGTCATTTTGCTCGGCACCGGCGCGCCCAACGCCGACTGAAGGATCCCCGAAATCTCGAAAACAGGTCGCGGGTCTAGCGGCCGTGGCGCACCTATGCCGCCTTATTGCTTTGGCAAAAAGCCGACCACCATGCGAAGCGAGCGGTTGGCCTATTGCTTGCTCACATACTTTCCGAGAAATGCGCGCATCAGCTTGGCAATCTCCTCGCCGTTCGATTCCAGGGCGAAGTGGCCGGCGTCGAGCAGGTGATACTCCAGCGTCTTCAGGTCCCGCTTGTACGGCTCGGCTCCGGTGGCCGGGAAGATCTGGTCATTCTTTCCCCACGCAATCAGCATCGGCGGCTGGTGCGTGCGGAAGTACTCCTGCCACTGTGGGTACAGCGGCGGGTTGCTGCCGTAGCTGAGGAACAGGTCGAGCTGGATCTCGTCGTTCCCCTTGCGGTCGAGCAGGAACTGGTCGTGGGCTGCCCCATCCGGGCTGACAAGCTCGGGCTCCTTCACCCCGTGTGTGTACTGCCACCGGGTGGCTTCGTACGTGAGCAAGTTGCGAAGGGCGTCGCGCTTCTGCTGGGTCGGCTCCTTCCAGTACGCCTTGATCGGCTTCCAGAAGTCGTTGTCGAGACCTTCGTCGTAGGCGTTGCCGTTCTGCACGACGATCGCGGTGATCCGGTCCGGGTGCTGCGACGCCAGCCGATACCCGACTGGGGCACCGTAGTCCTGGACGTAGACGGCGTATTTCGTCAGCCCGACCTTCTCGGTGAATTCGTCGATTACCTTCGCCAGGTTGTCGAAGGTGTACGCGAGCTTGTCCCGCGACGGCATTGAGCTGTGGCCGTAGCCGGGGTAGTCCGGTGCGATCACGCGGTACTTATTCGCGAGCGCGGGGATCAGGTTTCGGAACATCTGCGAACTGGTCGGGAAGCCGTGCAGCAGCAGGATGGCTGGGGCGTCCTTCGGGCCGGCCTCGCGGTAGAAAATCTCCAGGTCGCCGAGTTTCACGGTTCTGTGAAGCGTCCTCACTGGTTGAGCCGGCTCGTGGGTCAATCCAGTAGCAGTGGTCATAATCGTGTTCCTCCTTTGCAAGGCTAAGGCGTGTGCTCGTAATCAGTCGCGTGCTTGCACATGGGGTGCGACCTTCCCCAGCAGCACGTCTCTCCTTCTAGTGATGCACTTTGCAGCTTCGAAGATTCTGGGCGATAGCAGGCCCCAAGCTGCTTGACAGGCAGCAATGGGAGCCAGCAGCTTTATCGTTGTTCTCGCTCGCGGAGTTCATGGGCCTAGCCCGGCGTGCAGATGGCGCAAACCTCCTGATCGGTGGAAAACGTACTCGTGATAATAGTTGCGAAGATTCAGGGCTACAAGGCTAAGTGCGATCTCTGCCGGGCCACCGGCACGGGCGCCACCAGCAGGCCAAGAAAGCCGAAGAAGCGGCAAGAATGACAATCACGCGCGTCGATTTCCGCGGTTCCTACGCCGCTGTGACCTCGGTGCCCTTGTGGTTCTGTGCCTATGCGATCTCTGTGCTAATGTCTTGTCTTTCTTCAGGGAGGCGCTCACAGATGGAACAACTGTCATCGATCTTGCTGGCGCTCCTGGTCACGCTGAGCTGGTGGGCGACGGCAGCGCAAGAGGCGCGCGCGCCCGAGCCGCAACCGCGTACGCGGGTGATCCTGCTGGGCACCGGCATGCCGCACGCCAACCCGGAGCGCCACGGCCCCTCCACCGCCATCGTGGTGGACGATGCGGTTTACATCGTGGACTTCGGCCCCGGGGTGGTGCGTCGCGCCGAAGCAGCCAAGCTGCCTATGACAAAATTAACGCGCGCCTTCGTCACGCACTTGCACAGCGACCACACCGCTGGCTATGCGGACCTGATCTTCACGCCGTGGGTGCTGGGGCGCAGCGAGCCGCTGGAAGTTTACGGCCCGCCCGGCATCGCCAAAATGACCGAGCACATCATGGCCGCGTATGCGGAAGACATCGATGTGCGCGTCAACGGCCTCGAGCCCGCCAACACCACCGGCTATCAGGTAAACGCGCACGAAGCGCGGCCCGGTGTGATCTATAAAGATGACAAAATCACGGTGAAAGCTATCGCCGTGCCGCACGGCTCCTGGAAGCACGCCTACGGTTATCGCTTCGAGACGACCGACCGCGTCATCGTGATTTCCGGCGACACCACCGCCAGCGATGCCGTCGCGGAAAATGCGCGCGGCGCCGATGTGCTGTTGCACGAAGTGATCTGCGCCGCCGGCCTCGCCAAGCGCTCGCCCGACTGGAAGGCATACCACTCCGCATTTCACACCACCGCGCCGGACTTGGGACGCATCGCTGCGCGCGCACAGCCCAAGCTGCTCGTGCTCCATCACGTGGTTTTTTCGGGCTGCACCGAACAGCAGGTCCTCGACGAAGTCCGCGGCGCATACAAGGGGCGTGTGCTTCTCGGCAAGGACTTGGATGTGTTTTGAGTGAGTGAAGCGGCGTGGATCGCGGGTAGTGCCTTCACCTGGCTGCCAAATTTAGTGGCGCGTCACGAGCGCCACTACCTGTGGCTTCAGGGGAGCGCAATGCTCCGCCAACCCAGTTATGCTATTCTTGATACTCTTCACGGCCGGGAAATCGGCCGCTGAACGGTAGCTTCACCTGTCGGGGCGTGGCTCAGCCTGGCTAGAGCGCCTGGTTCGGGACCAGGAGGTCGGTGGTTCAAATCCACTCGCCCCGACCATTACTTTCCAACAAGATACGACAGCGGATGTAGCCGAAAACCCGACCGCCTGAGTTTTGTCTAGGTGCTCTAGATCGCTAACAACACCTAGGGCCAACGTCAAGCAGCCGCGTGCGCGGCTGTGCCCAAGGTACCTGCGGGCATTCAATCATTTTCCTTACTTTACTTTTTGAGTAGACTTAGACCCATGTGCAAACGGGAGAATCGCAAACTCCGGCTCCTCGCGGCACTTCTCTTTTATTCTGTTTGTCTCGTAAGTGGACACCGAGCTTTTGGCCAGGCGACCACGGGCACAATTTACGGAACGGTTCGAGACGTTCGGGGCGGTGTGATTGCCGGCGCCGCTGTAGCCGTACGCAACCTCGACACCAACCTGAGCCGTTCACTGACAACCGGAGAAGAAGGGAGATTTAGGTTCCCAGGACTGCCGGTGGGCCCCTATGAGCTAACCGTCGAGCAATCCGGGTTCGCCAAATATGTGAACGGCTCCCTTATGCTGCTGCTCAATCAAGAAGCAGTGGTCAACCCAGTCTTGCAGGTCGCGGGCACGACGGAGAAGGTTATCGTCAGCGAAGATGCGCCGCTGCTCAACACGACGTCTCCGGAAGTCGGGGTGCGATTCGATGAGTGGCGGTTAACTGACCTTCCGACGTTGCCTCCGGCGGGTAGCTTCAGGGCCGGGTTCCGCGACGTTTTCACTTTTGCTCTCGCGGCGCCGGGAGTCAGTCAACTCAACAGCGGAAACCAGGTTTTTGCAACGGGGACAAACTTCTCGGTGAATGGTGCGCGTGTTCGCAGCAACACGTTCATGATTGACGGCCAGGCCTCGAACAACCCCGGTGTTACGGGGCGAGGGCAAGTGATGAACAACCCGGAAATCGTTCAGGAATTCCGGTTGATCACGAATCAGTTCTTGGCCGAATACGGCGGCGCGGCGGGATCGGTGGTCAGCTTGGTCACCAAGAGCGGCACGAACGACTTCCATGGTTCGGCGTTCTGGTTCCACAACGACAACGCCCTGAACGCGTGCAACAACCTGGACAAGCGTGGCGGACTAACAGACCCACGTTTTTGCAGTTCTCTTTCCAGTGGTCGAGAAGGCGCGCCCTTCAGAATTGAGAACCAGTTCGGCGGCACCTTGGGCGGGCCGATCTGGAGAAACCGTACATTCTTCTTCGGGTCGGTTCAGCGGTGGACGGACCGTGAGTTGGGTTCTGGCACGTCCGTCAGCGGCGTACCCACGGATGCCGGAAAGGCGCTGCTTCAGTCCACGGTCGGATCGCGCCCTCAGGTTGCGGCTTTCTTGCAGTTTGTGCCGGGCGCGCCAACGCAGGGCATGCATTCCAGTGGGAACCCGACGTTTGCCGCCTACTGCGTCGGGGGCGGAACCCTGCCCTCTTGCTCAGGGGGCCCGCGGGTTGACATCCCTACGGGGACGATCACCGGTTCCGCGCCATCTTTCTTCAACGACTGGCAGGCCTCGGGCCGCGTAGATCACACCTTCAACAGCCGCCATTCCATGGGCGGTCGCTACCTGTTCGACGACAGCGAGCAGGGAGGAGGACAGGCAACCCCATCTGGGCTTACGATCCGGGGCCTGAATCGCACACAGGCCATGTCGGTTTTTTTCACCAGCAGCTTCACTCCCCGTGTGCTGAATGAGTCCCGCATTTCCTGGCAGCGCCGTGCGAATGCAACGTCCGCGGCAGACCCAAGTTCGGAGACCATCCCGTCGATCGAGATTCCGGAAATGGGGTTGACGGGATTTGCTGCTTCGGCCTCGCGGACAGCAATTGGGCTTCCCATAAACCTACCGAACGGCGGGTCCAACAACACGTATCAACTACAGGAAACGATCGCCTGGACACGCGGCGCACATGCACTGAAGTTTGGGCTGGATATCCGGCGTGTGGACATAAAGAGTACCTTCTTCCCGTTCATCCGTGGCCGGCTGACGTACCCATCCAGCCAGGCGGGGTTAGGGCTTGCTGCCGGGACCGTGTCCATTCAAAACTTCGTTGACGACGTCGCGGCGGTCGCGAACATCAATAAGCCGCTGCCCGGAGGGCAGACCACGAGGTACTTCCGGTGGTACGACTACTTCTTCTTCGCCCAGGATTCCTGGCAGGTGCACAACCCTTTGTTTCTGTCCTTGGGTCTGCGCTACGAGGCCCCCGGAAACGCCCTGGCCAGCTTGTATCCTGTCAACGACGCCATTCAGGCCGCCAATGGCGGCGATCCGGTTTTTCGCCTGGAGCCCCGACCCGGGCGAGATCTCAACAATTTCCAGCCGCGCTTTGGCTTTGCCTGGAATCCGAGGACCGGCGACGGTAGATGGTTACGCTTTCTGACGGGCGGAAACCAACTCGTGGTACGCGGGGGCTACGCCCGCACGAACGACTATCAGTTCCTGACTCTGGCCAATACTGTGAGCACTACCTTTCCATTCGTGGTTGCGGTCAGCAGCCCTGGATTGGCAAATGCGTTCACCGCCTTGCCCACATTGAATCCCGACCTGAGCAACCCGGCCGCGCTCAACTTGCTAAACCGCACGATCCAAGAGAGGGGCTTTCGCTCGCCGATTGCGGAACAGTTTTCACTGGAGATCCAGCGTGAGCTGGACCCGAATACGGTGTTCCGTGTGGGTTACGTGGGCACCAAGGGCACTGCACTTTTTCAGACGATCGACGGCAATCCACGCACGCTCTGTTCGGCGGTTCCGATCCGCATAGACAATCCGACTACCGGCGCTTTCACCGTTCTGGGCTGTCCTCGAGTCGATCCCAGCGCCGGTGTGATCACCGTCCGCGCCAACTCTGCCTCCTCGATCTACCACTCGATGCAGCTCAGCCTGGAGCGCCGGTTCCACAGCGGCTTGAGTGCTGGCGTGCATTACACCTGGAGTTCGTTCATTGACACAGCTTCGGATCTTTTCAATCCTTCCGTTCGCGGAGAAGTGGCCCTCGCACAAAACTCTTTCAACCGGCGCGCGGACCGCGCCCGCTCGACCTACGACCGGCCGCACCGATTCTCGGTCAATGCGGTTTACGAGCTGCCGCTTTATCGCAGCCAAGCGGGTGCTTTCGGTCGCCTCCTGGGTGGCTGGCAGATCGGTGGATTTCTCACGTTGCAGAGCGGCACGCCCTTCGGAGCGCTGAACGGTTCTGACCCAACGGCAGCACTCAGTGGTATCGACGCGTTAGTGGGCGATCCCATTCGCCCCAATCTCAACACCAGCCTTCCGCTTTCCAGCATGACCATCAAACAACTTCGGCAGGCGGGTGGCAACTCGCTCTTCAGCACCCTGGCGCCATGTACCCGCATTAGTACGACCTTGACCTGTGTCCCTGGCGACCGGTTTGGCAATGTGGGCCGTAACATCCTGCGCGCCGATGGAATCGGCAACGTGGATTTGAGCGTCTCAAAGACGACCCGGCTGTTTGCCGACCGCCATAAGGTTCAATTTCGCGCAGACTTTTTCAATCTCACCAATACGCGCAACTTCGGCATCCCTGAAGCACGCATCACCAATCCCGGGTTCCTCGATGAAGCATCCACCGACGGCGGCAACCGAAGAATCTTTCTCGCCTTGAAGTACTCCTTCTGACCGGAAGGAGTTTTTCAACGAGCCGGGCGGCTGGTCAACCGCCCGGCTCTTTGGCGCGCGCTCATTTCACCGCGAAATACATCTGGGGCGGGCTGGATCCCCTGCCACAGATAGCCCCTCCACAGGAACTGCCGCCAATGTTGTATAGGACGACAAAAAATTCGCGTTGCACATCCGTCAAGCTGCACTGGGTTATGACGCCTGTGAGCGTCGCGGGGCCGGGGGTGGCGACCACGGAAAGCACACCGTCACCATCCGCATCGGCTTGGAACGTGTTGTGGATATCCCCAGGATGCGACGCCAGAGCCCCATTGCCCATGTTCGTGAAGTGGAAGACGGTGTAAACGCCATTGGGAACCAAACCCTGGAAGCGCATCTTGTACTTGGTACCTTCGCCGATGCAGTTGATATCGACATCCCCGAAACCGCGCACCCACTCCCGCAGCGTAAGCTGGTGGCCGTCGGGCGCCAGAATGGGAAGCGCAGGGGTTGGGTTAGGATTCGCAAAGTCCTGTGTGAACAGCAGCCTGCCCAGGCCGATGCCTAGGAAAATGGGGTTGCCAACCGAGTCTATCAGTTGGAACTTTCCAGTGGCAGCCGTTCCGCCGGTGCCGAACGCTGTATTCGTATTGATGATGCTGCGGACCCTGACCACCTGCTCGCTGTCGCCCTTCACCACCGTGAGGCAGAGCGTCAGAAGCAGTCCGGTCACAACCGTTATTCCCGTGATTCGTGCCTTCCTCATGTTGTTCCTCCTTGGTAATCGTCGTGGGCCTACTTGATTTGCGACTGCAAGTCTAAGTTCTCGGTTCAGACCCTCGGGTCCCGCGTTTGGCCCGCTTGGAAGCGCACCTGGCGGGGCTATTCGTAGATCTCCGCGGTCGAACCGGAACCGACAAACAACACCCGCCCGTCGGAGAGTCGCGTGGCGCGCCTGCCGCCGCTGGGCACAAACGGCGAGACGGTACTGCCGCCGCTGGGCACAATCGGGTCACCGGTAATGGCAAAGCTGCCCGTCGCGGGGTCGAACAGCTCCGCCGTTGAGCCGACGACCAGCACCTTTCCATCGGCAAGCAGGGTTGCAGAATGCCCCGACCGCTGCTCACGCATGAACTTTTCCGACGAAAAACTCGAGGTGGCAGGGTCGAAGACCACTGCCGTGGCGGAAGCCGCAGGGAAGCCTGAGAAGTCGCAAGGGTCCACGCCTCCGGTGATCAACACGCGCCCGTCATTCAGCGTGGTAGCAGTGTGCCCCGCGCGAGGGCTTGCCAAGTTGGGACCGGCGCTGAAAGTGTTGCTAGCTGGGCCGAAGGTGGCGATCCCGGTGCCCGCACCGGGACAAGTACTACCGGTAATAACGTTACTACCCCAGCCGCCCGCCACCAGTACGGTGCCATCGAGCAGCACGCTTGCCGTGTGGAATGCTGCTTGTATCGGCATGTCTCCCGCCGGGCTAAAGCTCTGTGTAGCCGGGTCATAGATTTCCGCGGTCTGCGCAGATCCGAAGAAGGTATTGTCCCCTTCCAATCCGCCGGCAATGAGCACGCGCCCGTCTCCGAGGAGCGAAGCCGAGTGCTCGCCTCGCCCGCCTGCAATTGACATGTCCCCAACACGAGTAAAGCTGCCGGTAGCTGGGTTGTAAATCTCCGCCGTGCGGTCAAACTCACCGCCCGGATTCATGCCGCCGGTGACCAGTACGGTCCCGTCATTCAGCAATGTAGCGGTATGGCCCGTGCGGCCGGTGGACATCGAGCCGGTGGCGGAAAATGTCTCGGTGACAGGGTCGAATAACTCTGCGCTCGCTCGGATAGTCGAAGAAACGTCGAAGATGGTACACACGCTGGTCCCGCCGCACCAACGGCCTCCCGCGATAAGTACCTTGCCGTTAGGCAGCAGGGTGGCGGTGGGGGAAATGCGCGGCTCCAGCGTAGAAGAGTTCAGCACCCTGAATCCGGCGTCGGTAAGCAGGACGGTCGCCGTCGCGGCCTTGGAGGCGTCCGCCAATGAGCGAGCGGTTACGTGGAAAGGGCCGCCGCTCACCGGCGCGGTGTACACTCCGTCGACTGTGATGGTGCCCCCAGCAGTTCCTTCGTCAACGGTCCAGGTCACACCCGTCACAACCGTCCCTGCTACCACTGCGGTGAACTGCCGCTGCCGCCCTCGCGGCACCGCGGCGGTCAAAGGCATGGAGATGCTGACCGCGCGTACAGTCACCCGCGCTGTGGCGGACTTGCTTGGATCGGCGATGCTGGTGGCGATTACGTGTACCTCCATTGCGGCTGCCGGCGCGGTGTACAGGCCGGCCTGACTGATCGATCCCCCGCCGCTTTCCTGAATACTCCAGGCCACAGCTTGGTTGCTGCTTCCGAACACGAAGGCAGAAAACTGGATGGTGGAACCCTGATCCGCCAAAGCGGACATGGGCGAGACGATGATATTGGTGGGAGGTGGCGGAGGGTTCTTCCTGGTGATGGTGGAGCCTCCACCGCAGGCGGACAGCGGACCTATCGCAACAAGCATTGCCGCCAACAGCACTGACCCAAGGCCTGATTTTTGCGCCCACTCCGAAAGAGGGCCTTTTCGCCTTCGCGCCGCCAAAATGTCGCTGCGAAATTCTTCTGTCCATTTTGCGACTCTCATTGCATGCCTCCTCGCAGCGGGCTGACCACGCCAGGCATAAGCTCCTCCCGCCGGCTATTCTCTTGATGGTGCCTGCCTGAGCGCGCCGACATTGGCGCGAAGCGGCCTTCGACGCAATCGTGAGGGCATGTTCTGGGTGTGTTCTGGTTCTAACCACGTAGCGATTTAAATGGAAGGGAGTTGCGGAGAATATGAATCTCTTGATAGATTACTGGCGCGCTCAAAACAGGCTATGGAAACTACCGCCCAAGCCCGGAGAGCCCGCTTCGGCGACTTTGAGGCGGACTTGCGTTCCGGTGAGCTGCACAAGCACGGCATCCGCCTGAAGCTGCAGGACCAACCCTTCCGGGTGCTTGCGCTTTTGCTGGAGCGTCCCGGTGACCTGGTTACCCGTGAGGAACTCCGTCAGAAACTCTGGCCTGTGGAGACCTTTGTTGACTTCGATACTGGCTTGAACAACGCCGTCAAAAAGCTGCGCGATGTGCTGAGCGATTCAGCCGAGGAGCCCCGCTACATTGAGACCCTGCCGCGGCGCGGCTACCGCTTCATCGCTCGCGTAGAGAATGGCGCGCAACCGGCGGCACTGGCTAGCGACCCAAGCGAACTCCGGCTGACTTCCCGGGCAGAAGAACTCCTCTCCAAAGAGACGCGGACTATGCAACCCGCGCTCGCGCGCACAGCAACGGCTCGGCGGCGGGCAATCGTGATCGGATTTTCCGCGATAACCGCAATCGTTCTTCCAGTATTTGGGTTGAATCTGGGCGGCTGGCGCGACCGGCTGCTGGGCCGGCCCATGGCCGGCGAGATTACCGCTATTGTCGTACTGCCCTTGGAAAACCTCATGGGTGATCCTGAGCAGCAGTATTTCGTGGATGGCATGACCGAAGAACTGACTACGGAACTGGCAAAGATCAGCGCGCTTAGAGTTCTTTCCCTCTATTCCGCGAAGGCAGCTAAAGATTCTAAGAAACCCCTGCCGGAAATTGCGCGCCTGCTGGACGTGGATGCGGTCCTGGAAGGGGCAGTGGTCCGCAGCGGCGACCGCGTGCGCATCACTGTCAGAGTCATACATTTGTCGAAGGAACGGATTCTATTGTCGAAAGACTATGAGCGCGATCGTAGTGAAATCTCCACCCTCCAAAGCGAGATCGTCTTGGCGGTGGCCAGCGAAATCAGGGTCAATTTGTTGGGCCGGGAACAAGCCCACTTCGCGCAGGTCCGCCCTGTCGATCTGCGCGCCTACGATGCGGTTCTCATGGGACGTTTTTTGCAGGCGAAGATGACTACCGTGGACATGCGGAAGGCCTTGGATTATTTCCAACATGCACTGGAGATAGATCCCAGTTACCAATCCGCCGATATCGGCATCGTGGATGCCTATACGATCGGCGGCGGATGGAGTCTTGGCGTCAGTCTCCAGGAGGGTGTCGCCAAGATGAAGGAAGCTGCGCGCAAGGCCTGGGAGATCGATAACACCACGGCAGAAGCCCACTATGCGCGGGCCAAGGTGAAATACTACGAGTGGGACTTGCCGGGCGCAGAGAAGGAATTTCTGCGGGCCCTGGAACTGAAACCCAGTGACGCACAAGTGCGCCGGCATTACGGCCACTATCTCATGGCCGTGCGCCGCCACGCCGATTCCATCCGGGAGATGCAACACGCGCTGGCGCTCGATCCCCTTTCGCCCCTGCTCACCACAGAAGTGGGGTGGACCTACGTTTTCGCCCGCCGGTATCCGGAAGCCATCCAGCAGGGTCTGAAAGCTCTGGAGATGGAGAAGGATTACCGGTATGCCCGGATCTTGCTTGCCGCGGTGTACCGGCACCAGGGCATGATGGAGGAGGCCCTGCGATTTGGATGGCCGAGTGCTCCACACCCTCCGGACGCAAACCGGCGCGCCAAAGAAATCTATGAGCGCGAGGGGGCACAAGCAACGCTGCGTTGGTATGTGAGGGAAAGAGAACAACGGATCACCAGCGGAGAACCCCACCCTGCTCGTGTTTTGAACATCCTTGCCTCCTTGTACGCAGAATTGGGTGACAAAGAGCGAGCCTTTACCTGGCTGGAAAAAGCTTATCAGGAACAGGATCCCTGGCTGCCGATGGACCTGGCCGCTCCCAGATTCGACCCCCTCCGCTCCGACCCGCGTTTCCAGGATCTGCTGCGCCGAATCGGCCTGCCACAGTAAGGGCCGGACTCCAAGCTTCCAAAAATTCATGCGCGTATGGCAAGAACTCAACTCCACATACTGGGATCACGCATTTGGGCCGCGCACACTCCTGTGTATTCCTTGCTTTTCTTTTTCAGCCCTCGCTTGCCGCTGACTTGCTCCCATTTTCCAGCGGGGGAATCATGCGATCCTTGCCGGACCCAGCTTCCAGATCTGCTAACGAGGACTTATCTCACCGGGGGAGTTTCTGCCCACTCGAACTGTGGGCGAAATTGGCTGTCGCTGCATCCTGAGTCAGCACGATTCAGCACGTGGCAACACGCACGAGGCAAGCGCAACCACACCAAACACTTCTACACAACACCTGACAACGCATCACAACACACAGTGGAATCTGGTTCGGGACCAGGAGGTCGGTGGTTCAAATCCACTCGCCCCGACCAATTAATTAGTTCAATCCCTTATCTTGAGATGGAAATGTGACTCGCTGCGACGGCGGGCGGCCTTCTTACCGTGCGATCCGTCAGCCAGTCCTCTTTGTGCTTTGGTGTCTGCTTTGAGTTTTGGCGAGAGACTAGAGTTTTCTCACGACGCAGCGCTGTGCCTTCGCCCGTGCTGCCGCGTGGCGCTGTTCACGACTCTTGCATCCAGCATTCGGCGGACTGGGGCAGCCTCGAGAAACGTTGCGCGAAGAGGTTCATCGGGAGCGAAAGAATCAGCGATCTTGAGGATGCACGCTTCGGCGCGCTCGCGATTCGTTTCCGCAGTTTTGTGTTCCTTCACGTGGCGGTACAACTGCCACGCCGTGGCGTAGACTTGCCAGGCCGCAACCAGGATTTCGAACTTGTCAACAATGGCCAGGGCTTGCTGAATACTTTCCCGCGCGCCGCTCCAGTCGTTATCAGCCATCGCTACACGCGTCTTCAGCTCCCAGGCGAGCGCTTGCAGATGGGGATCGGCAGTAGACAGGGCGGACGCAAGAAAGCTGGCCGCGGTCGTGCGGGCGTTCAAGATGTTTCCCGATAGCAGCCAGGCATTGCCCGATCCGAGTTGGGCAATCATCCGCCAGAACCAATGTAGGAAAAATTTTGTGGTTACTTCCGGATCGCTTACTTGCCTGAAATGTTCGATTGCCTGTTCATATTGCCGGCGATCGAGTTCCAGATATCCAGCGGCAATTTGGCCCATGGCCTTCGGCTGTGCGGCACCCGCCGTGGCCTCACGAATGGTTTCGCAGATTCTCTGCGCACCCTCGAAGTCGAGAACCAGCGTGCGAAGCCAGGCTTCGCCGATACCAAGCAGCCAAAAGCAGGCCCGATTTTCCTCTGCCATTTCTCTTCCAACACGCGTGATTCGCAACAGTTCACCAAGCTGACCGAGACGCAGGAGCGCTAGAATCTTTCCACTGAGCGCAATGTAGTGCGCAACCGGGCCGATGCGAGGATCTCCGCGGGACATGCCGGCTTCACAAATCTCCAACGCCTCGGAGTACTTACCCTCGAGCGTCAGAACGTATGCGTAGATCATGCGCTGGTAGGGAGCCGTGCCTGAGTCGCCCAGACGACGTAGCGTCTGGTGGGCGGACGCGCATAGGTCAGCGTCT
Organism: Candidatus Acidiferrales bacterium; assembly: GCA_050747305.1. Taxonomy (GTDB): domain Bacteria; phylum Acidobacteriota; class Terriglobia; order Acidiferrales; family UBA7541; genus JBOGNS01. The sequence goes on from JBOGNS010000169.1 coordinate 15,329, forward strand.
TTCTGACTCCAGGTACCCCAAACTACGCGGGAACCGGCCGCTACCATTTGCGTGCGCGCCAAGAGCATCGGGTCGTCCACGCTCATGCTCACCTTCACGGCCTGATCCATCGCGGCAAGGCCCGCATCGGGATTAGTGAAGGCAAGAGGGTACATCGCGCATGTCAGCGCGTGCACCCGAGCCGTTTGGTGGCCCGCTTGGTCCGCTCGTGATGCTGCGGCTTCATAGGTCTGGGCGGATGCTGCCATGGCCCCCAGTGCGAAATGAGCATCACCCATGAACTGAAGAATCTGAATCTCGAGCTTTGCGCGAACAACTGGACTAAGTTTCGGCACCAGTTCGAGCGCGTGGCGCAGTATCTCAGTGGCATCACGGTGCGCGAATCGCCTGGCCGCATTCTCCGCCGCAAGGATCAGGTACCGGATGGCCGCGGCGTAATCGTGCCCTCCCTCGAAATGCAGGGCAAGTTCCCCCGCCAATTCGCGCTCGCCGAGGTCGCAGAGCCCTTGAAGTCTCTGCGCCACTCGCCGGTGCAGCCCCGAACGGGTGCTTTCGGAAAGCCGTCGGTACAGAACTTCCCGATAAAGTGAGTGCCGGAAATCGTAGTGGGCAGTGATCTGGCCGTTTGCCAGTTGGTGAATCCCGGCGGCCCTGATGAATTGCAATCTCTCGGCGAGTCCTTCGCAAACCTCTTCGATACCGCTGGGTTCGATTTCTGCCGCGGGGGTAATGGCCCATATTGAAAAACGCTCCCCGGCGACACTGGCGCTTCGCAGGATTTGTTGCTCGACCGCACTCAACTGCTGGAACTGTGCCTCAATCAACTGATCCAGCGTCTCGGGGACACTCGGGGCAACATCCTCGAGCGGCACTGTGAGTCCCCATCTCCCGTTGGCCTGCGCGATCAGCCCTTTCTTCACCATGTCCTGGAGGATCGTCACCATGAACAGCGCGTTGCCGCCGGACTGGCGGTGGATCAGGTTCGCAAGTCCGGCGGGGAATCCCCCGTCAACGAACTCTCGGCCTATGTACTCGGCGACGTCGGATTCTTCCAGCCGTTCCAGAGCAATTTCGTAACTTAGATTGTGAAGTACCAAATCTTGCTTTAGTGCTTTCAAAGGACTCTGCGAAATGATGACATCCGCGGGACGGAAGGTACCCAAAAGCAGCAACTTCGCCGGCCCACGGCGGCGAGCCAGTGCCGAGATGAAATCCAGGGTAGACGGATCCACCCAATGGAGGTCTTCCAAGCAAAGGACCAGCGGATTTTGCGCCGTGATGGATTCCAGTGCTTCGCAGATCTCGCGCACCATCCGCTCACGGGTGGCGCCGATGATTTCTCTCTCCAGCGCTTCTCGTTGCGCGGGTTTTACCAAAGACGGGAACTGTACCAGCCAAGTGGGGGCTTGTTTAGAGAAGGCCTGGACAACAGGACCGTTAACTGCGCCTCGGAGCAACTGGCCGACGGTGTCCAGTATTGGGTAATAGGCTTCTTTTCCACCGAAGCCTTCCACGCAGTGTCCGCGCGCGATACCGACAGGCGCGCCGAAGGCCGCGCTCTGAAGGAAGACGTCAAGGAGGGCTGTTTTCCCGATGCCCGCCTCGCCCGTGATGAAGATCATCTGTCGCTGCCCTTGCAACGCTTTGTTAAGAGCGTCCTGCAACTGCGCCAGCGCAGCTTGGCGGCCGACAATCGTCTTGGTCCCATCGGTGGTGATACCTGAAAGCGGCGGAACCGTTTCGTCGCGAACTGGTGCAATGAATTGATATCCCCGACGAGGAAAGGTCGCAACGAACGCCGGCTTGTTGGTCTGGTCACCCAGGACCTTGCGGATTCCCAAGACGTACTTTTTGACCACTTCGTGATTTACATACGTTGCTGGCCACAGTGCCTCAAGAATCTCGTCCTGAGTTACGAGCCGATCGGCGTGCTCCACCAGGTACCGTAAGACATCGAAGGCTTTGGGGGCAAGGGACAGCCGCTCCTCACCGCGCCACAGGCAGTGGTTTACCGTGTCAAGCCGGAACCCACGGAATAGCTTCATGTTGCGGGAGCTGTGCGCCTTCCTTTTGCGCAAGACCCTAATCAGCCTGAGCGCTTGAGACTCTACACCCGTAACCCTGTTTTTGCACTTCACACCCACGCCCGCGCGGCCGAAGATTCCATTGGGTCCAGCATCGTTTGGCACCTCCACGCCACCGGAATCGGACCGAAATGTCACCGGCACGTCACGCCCTCCATCGTTCACTTCTCCTACTCTGCCCTCGCCGGTCGGCCTGCGGGCTTGAACCGGTAATCGATTTCAAGGAGGAACGCACTCGTGGTATTCAGAAAAAATCTGTGGAAAGGGATTTGCCTGAAGAAGATCCTCGCGTTAAGTCCCCTCGCACTGGTGTTTGTGCACGCTTGCTCGGTCGCACAGGGTGAGCCCACTCCGACTCCGCCTCCGCAAACGCAACCAGGTCCGCAAACGCAACCAGTCAATTACACGAACGTGATTCAAATTACGCCACGCGACGGTGTGAAAGGCGACTTGGCTCCCATTGTGCGTATCGTATCGCCGCTCGCCGATTCCCGCGTCGCACCCGGCGAAGGCAAAATTGGAGCCGGGAGCCCTAACGGCACCGGCTTCGTGGTCAACCTGGAGATTGTCACGCGGGACAAGACGCCGGTGAGCCTACGTGAGGCCACCAACATCCGGCGGGTGGACCTCCTCAATGTGGGCGCGCTCAATCCGAGCGCTCCGGGTCTGTACTTCTTCTTCGACGTTGACCTCATTACTCCGGATGGCAGCGTCCTGCCGAAGTTCAACAACTTCGCTTCAGCGTTCAATATTGCCGGCACGGACGATACTCCCGGCGACGGTGTCACAGCCTGGCTCGGCTGGCACGTGCTCGAGTCTGTGCCGGAAGGCGTGGACGAGTTCACCATGACGGCTGCCTTTGTTGACGACGCAGGTCGCATTGGCATGGATCAGATCAAGCTGAAAGTGGATCGCACCAAGTCCTCTGGCCAGGCTCTTACCCCGGCGCCGCCTGGCACTTCGGTGAGCGGCAACGAAAGCGCCACCGATGCACCGGCGGTTACGATCATCGCGCCGCGCGTGCCAACCTCGGTCGCACTCGGCGCGCAGGACAATACGCTCAACGCAACCAACGGTGCTCTGTTCTTCATTCAGGTCAGCGCCGTGGCTCAGGACGATGCCGAGATTGCGGTCAGCGAGAACGGCATCCGCCAGGGCGTGGTGAATCCCGTCATCGGACTCATCGCTGATGGTTCGCAGATTCCCAACCCAACGACGGGTGCGGCGGGCGGGCCGAATCGCAACTTCCCCGGTCTCGAACTCACATTCTCAGTTCCCATCCGACAGGCCAACGGCAACATCGTTGCAGCGGGTGTGAACCTAGCCCCGCTGTTCAACATCGCCGGTTCGGAGATTGACGCAGACGGTCGCGTTCGCGTCACCGCGGACTGGGTCGTGGGTACAGCTCTCCTGGTGCCGACCGACGAGAAAACGGTGACTATCACGGCCAAGGTCACAGACACCTTTGGACGCACCGGGGTCACCCGAAACATCGTCACCATTAGCCAGTCTCAAAGCGGGCAAAACCTTACCCCCAATCCCCAATAACCCCGGGAAAGGGCGGAGGCGAAGGGGGCGCCGGAATTGGGCCCCCCTTCAACTTTGTCCACCACCAGGGCCGGGGCACCAAAGATTCTTTGTCACTCTTATCGATATGAGACTCGCGTTCGTAATTCGACTCGGAAATGAAACTCGGCCCGCCGACGGCTTCTTTGAAGGCTGGATCGAGGAAGTTGATACCTGCACCGAGCGGCGATTTCGCTCGACCGAGGAGCTGCTGAAGTTTCTGGGGCAACGTTTCGACCTGGCAACGGCTACTCCAGAAAAGGCCGAAGGAAACAACAGAGGCGAGCAGAGCTCCCCTAAGAAGAAGGGCTTCCGCAAAGAAAGGAAATCGTCATGAACAGCAAACGCACTCTACTTTTTCGAGGGTTCCTTCTGGCCACCTTGATCAGCTCGTACGCCTACCAAACGTACGGAAAAGAGGATCCCTCGTTCGTTCCCATCGTCCGCAACGTCGCGTGGAACGACCTCGTTGCCCAGGTCCAATTCTTGCCGCAGGATTCTGCGCAAGATTCGCTCGACAAAGACTTGCTAATTATCCAGAAGTTCCTCCAAGCGCACGAGACCGAAGCCAGAGTCGGAATCTACGATCTCAAAGTCCTCAGGGCCATTGACAAGGCACGCGCTCGTCTACGGAGAGCCGATAAGGATCTCGAAACTATCCAGAATGAATTGTCCTACAAGGAACAGCAAGCAAGACTCGAGGAGTGACTCATGAAACCTGGCACCGTTCGTTCATGGCAGCAAATGCCGGAGGCCAATTGGCTCGGGAGAGAGCCTCGGCGTTGTGTGTTTCAAAATTCCCGGCAAGGATAGCTATCCGTTTCTTCCACTTCCGCCTTCGGGCGGCAGGATTGTTGGGATGCAAACTCAAAGGAAGGGAAAACAAGAATGAAGTGCACATTCGCCGAGGAACCGCAACGCGAGTTAACTGAACCAGAAGCTATCCGGCGAGCCCGGAACGGCGACGCCACGGCTTTCGAATACCTTTATAGGTCGCACAGCAGGCGGGTGTACGGCGTCTGTCTGCGAATACTCAGGAACACATCTGACGCAGAGGATGTGACGCAGCAGATCTTTCTGCGGGTATTTCGCAAGATCGGCACGTTCCGCGGCGATTCGGCCTTTTCAACCTGGCTACACCGAGTGACTGTGAATGCAGTGTTGATGCATATGCGTCGGAAGGAGCGGACGGAAACCTCCACGGACGACCCGGAGTATGCTAGCCAACGTGACAAAGTCCCTCGTGAGATCGGCTCGAGCGAAACGTCGATGCTTGGGGCCTTCGACCGCCGCAACCTCCTACGTGCCATTCGCGAGTTGCCGTGCGGTCACAAACGGGTTTTCTTGCTTCATGACGTTTTGGGGTACAGGCACAGCGAAATTGTGGACCTCGTTGGTTGCTCGATAGCTTGCTCCAAGTCGCGAGTACACAGGGCTCGTAAACGGATGCGGCACCTGCTGCACCATCCGCCGCCTAAGCATGTAAATGAAAGGAGCCTGCTAGCATGAGTGCTACTCGGACAATTGCAGGCTCCACCCGTCATCGTGCCGAACTATTGGCTACTCGCATCGAGAAAGGCGCTGCTGGCTTGGCTGCCTTTGCCGAACGACTCTCGGACAGGTACCAGGCAAACGCAACCACGCCAAACACTTCTACGCAACACCTGACAACGCGCCACATCACATAGTGGAATCTGGTTCGGGACCAGGAGGTCGGTGGTTCCCTTCGGCCTGGCGCCTCTGGAGCAAACCACTCGCCCCGACCATTCTTTCCCGGCTTAGTGTGTCAGCCAGTCGCGGAAGACCGCTTCGGCCTTGGCGCCTTCGCGGCGGCGGCGCACGGCGTCCATCACGCGGAGGGCCGCCGCGTCACCGCGGCCGAAGAAGCCCAGCCAGTACGGCACATACAGTAGAAGCGAGGTGCGCGCTGTTTCGATGCGCAGTCCCCGCATGCGAAAAAATCCAGTCTGAAACAATAGGCGCTCGACCTTCGTGCACAACAACGCCTCGGCCCGTTCCGTTTCCAGCACCACCGGCAATGCGTTGCGGCTCTCGACGGTGATCAGCGCTGAGGGTTCCGGCGGCGACTGGAACTCGTAGAGGTCGAGGGAGCCGGCGAAGGCGTCCAGCGCAAACAGCGTGGCCTGCTGCACGCCGTGATTGCGGATGCGCACTTCGTAGACGTGAAACGGAACGTACGCCGGCGCCAGCGAACGCAGAGGGCCGTGGCGTGCCTGAAAGAGGCGTCCGGACACGCCGGTGCGAAATGATGAGGCCGCCTCGGCCTCGGTCACGTTGGGTCGCAGCGCACGTATCGTTTGGATTTCATCAGGCATGCCGGCCTACCGGAAGTAAATCCACAAGCCTACGACGGTGGCGAACAAAAGAACGCTGAATGCCACGTTCACGCGGCGCTCGCGCGCGGTTTCCTTCCGCAGCGCAACCTTTCTCGCTTCCACGCCCGTGGTCTCGATTTTTTCATCGACGGTGGCGAAGGTGAGGCCCGCCAGCTTTCGTCGATCGGGCGCCGGAGTCATGTAGCTGACCACGATGAGCACTGCGGCGCACACCACGAACATCAGGATCGCGTAGTGCAAGAAATTCATCTCCACCAGCCAGCGCGCCACGGGCGACGCAAATTGCGACTTCTTGTGCATCAGCTCCATCACAAAGCGCAGTGCGCCCAGCCCAAAGCCAGTGAGCAGCGAAGCCAGAGCTCCGGTACCGTTGA
>JBOGNS010000170.1:0-3077 GCA_050747305.1 Candidatus Acidiferrales bacterium
ATGAGTCCGAAGGAGATGTGACCTTTCCAGATTGCGTGCGCCATGGCTCAGCCTCTGCTTACTGCGACTGGATTTGTACCCGCGCCAAATCGTGGGAGTGCGCTGCCCCAGCCCGCTCAGCGCCGGCAAGGGGTTCCCTCAGAATACGGGAGCACGCCCGCGCTGCGCAAGAAGGTGACGGGCCTGTGTGTGCCCAGAGCAGCAATTCCTCCGCCGAGTGGTTATCGCTCAGCTATATCCATCGGCATTACTGCCGTTCATCCTCTCGCCCTTGTAGAATCAAGCTGATGGGATCGCTGGTCGAGTATAAGAAGAAGCGGAAGTTTGAGCGCACGCCGGAGCCGGCGGGCAAAAGGCGGCGCGGGCGCGCGGCAACAGCTTTGTGGTGCAAATGCACGACGCCACGCGGCTGCACTGGGACCTGCGGCTGGAAATTGACGGCGTGCTGAAGTCGTGGGCGGTGCCGAAAGGGCCGTCGCTCAATCCTGCCGATAAGCGCCTCGCGGTGATGACCGAAGACCACCCGCTCGAATATGGCGGCTTCGAGGGCGTGATCCCCGACGGCCAGTACGGCGCCGGGCCGGTGATGGTGTGGGACAACGGCACCTACAAATCGCTGCACGATGAGCCTGCCGCCGCGCAGGTGGCCAACGGGGAAATCAAGTTTGCGCTGCGCGGCAAGAAATTGCGCGGCAGCTTCGTGCTGGTGAAGATCAAAGGCCGGCGCGACGACCGGGGAAGAAGCAAAGGCAACGAGTGGCTGCTGATCAAGCACAAAGATGACGCGGTGGATCCGCAGTGGGACGTCGAGCAGCACAATCGTTCGGTGCTCACCGCCCGCACCATCGAAGAGATCCTCGAGGGAATGCCGGCTTCGAGTGAAATGCTGGAACTCGATCCGGCCAAACTGCCCGGCGCGCGCAAGGCGCCCATGCCCGAAAAGCTGGAGCCCATGCTGGCGCATCTGGCAGACAAACCCTTCTCCGATGCGCAGTGGCTTTTCGAGATCAAATGGGACGGCGTGCGGGCGCTTTCGTGGATTCGCAAAGGCAAGCTGGAGATGCGCGCGCGCTCCGGCCGCACCATCACCGCGCAGTATCCGGAACTGGCGGAGCTGGCCGAACACGTGGACGCGCAAGACGCGCTGCTGGATGGCGAAATCGTGGTGCTGGAGCCCAGCGGCCGCAGCAGCTTCGAGCGGCTCCAGCAGCGCATGAACGTCGCCAAGCCAACGGCCAAGCAAGTGGCGGAGAACCCGGTGCTGCTGTACGTCTTCGACCTGCTGTATCTGGACGGCTACGACCTTCGCGATGCGCCGCTGGTGCAGCGCAAGCGTCTTTTGCAGCAGCGGCTGAGCCCTTACGGGCCGTTCCGGTACGCGGACCACATGCCAGAGAAAGGCCGCGAGCTGTATGAGCTGGCGTCGCAGCAGGGCCTCGAAGGGATGGTAGCGAAGCATGCGCAGAGCACCTATGTCGGAAAGCGCAGCAACGCGTGGCTGAAAATCAAGATCACGAAGGAACTGGATGCCGCGGTGGGCGGCTGGACCGAGCCGCGCGGCTCGCGCTCACACTTTGGCGCGCTGCTGCTTGGGCTTTACGACGGCGACAAACTGAAGTTCATCGGCGGTGTGGGCACCGGCTTTGACGGAGGCAAGCTGAAGCAGATTTTCGACCAGCTCGAGCCGCTGGCGCGCGCGCGCAGCCCGTTCGATGTGACGCCGAAATACAAAGAGAAATGCTACTGGGTGGAGCCGAAGCTGGTGGCGCGCGTGCGCTACGGAGAATGGACGGGGGAAGGCCACATCCGTCATCCCGTGTTCATCAGCCTGCGCGATGATGTGAACCCGCGCGACTGCGTGAAAGATGCAGAGACGCCTGTGCATGTGGACGAGCGGCCGGGGGTAGTAGCTCCGGCGGTGGTGCGCGCGCCCAAAATGGCAGGTACGGCTCTGACGGGCGAGAAGGCGGTGGGAAAAGAGTTGCTGAGCGGGCGCGCGGAAAATGTGTTGATCGAGCTGGAGGGCAAGCGGCAGCGGCTGAGCAATCTGAATAAGGTATACTTCCCCGAATCGCGCATCACCAAGCGCGAAGTGCTCGCCTATTACTTTCAAGTTGCGAAGTACATCCTGCCGTTTCTGGCGGAGCGACCCATGGTGCTGCGGCGCTACCCCGACGGCATCACCGGCCAGCCATTTTTTCAGAAGGATGCGGGCGATTCGTATCCCGAGTGGATGGAGATTGCCGAGGTGGACTCGGAAACGGAACGGCGAACCATACGCTACTTCTTGTGCAACGATGTCTCGGCGCTCCTGTATCTGACCAATCTCGGCTGCATCGATCACAATCCGTGGCCCAGCCGTCGCGATGATCTGGAGCGGCCGGATTATCTCTTCTTCGACCTCGACCCGACCGAGGATACCGCTTACGACGTGACCGTCGAGGTGGGCCGCAAGCTGACGGAGAAGCTGGAGGCGCTGGGGCTGGAAGCCTTCCCCAAAACTTCTGGGGCCGACGGCTTGCACCTGTGGCTGCCGCTGGAGCGGGAATACAACTACGAGCAGACGCGCACCTTCTCGGAAATTGTGGCGCGGCTGGTGGCCGCAGAAAATCCCAAGCTGGTGACGATGGAGCGCGTGGTGGCCAAGCGGCCCAAGGGCAAGGTGCTGATCGATTCGGTGCAGAACGCCTTCGGGCGGCCGCTGGCTTCACCGTGGTCGGTACGCGCCAAGCCCAAAGCGCCGTTATCCGCGCCACTGTGGCCCAAGGAGTTGAAGCGCGGACTGAGGCCAGAACAGTTCACGCTGAAAACGATTCTCGCGCGGCTAAAGAAGGAAGGCGACCCCTGGGCCAAATTCTGGCAACGCCGCCAACGGCTGGAAGGCGCCTTCGAGGCGCTCAGCAAGCACGTATAGCACGGCCCCGTAGGTCGAGAAGATCGGCGACGATCGAGCGATCTGCAGAATTGACGATGAAAACGACCATCGTGGTTCTCCGCGTGGCGCACCGCAAAGAAGCATATCGCCAGGGTGCGCCGGCGGCCTCGCATGTAGCGGCGACCTTTAGGTCGCCACTTTG
>JBOGNS010000171.1:0-2027 GCA_050747305.1 Candidatus Acidiferrales bacterium
CCTGTACTCGTCGGCACATGAGCCAGCGTGGCGGTATAATCAGGCCCATTGTGCGCGCAGCAGGAAGCTGCGCCACGGAGGTAACTGCTTTGACGGATGCCGTGCGATTGACGGCGCTGGTCAAAGCCGCGGGTTGAGCGGCGAAGCTGAGTCCCAGTCTGCTGGACTCCGTCTTGCGCCGCCTGCCGCGGCCAACTGACCCCAACCTGCTCGTTGGGTTCGAAACCAGCGACGACGCCGGGGTGTATCTGCTCACGCCGGAAGTCGCGCTGGTGCAAACCGTCGACTTCTTCACGCCCATCGTGGACGACCCGCACACCTACGGGCAGATCGCGGCCGCCAATTCCTTGAGCGACGTTTACGCCATGGGCGGACGCCCGGTCTCCGCGCTTTCCATTGTCGGCTATCCGCCGAACGGCAGCCCCAGCGTGATGGAGCACATCCTGCTCGGCGGGCTGGCGAAGATGACTGAAGCGGGCTGCACGATTGTCGGCGGGCACTCCATTCGCGATGAAGACATCAAGTTTGGCTACGCCGTGACCGGCGTGATTGACCCGCGCCGCGTGTGGCGCAACATAGGCGCGCGCCCCAGCGATGTGCTGCTGCTCACCAAGCCGCTGGGCACCGGCGTGATCGCCACCGCACTGAAGAAAAATCGCGCCAGCGAAGAGTCGCTGGCCGCCGCCGTTGCTTCCATGACGCGGCTCAACAAATTCGCCGCCGAAGCGTTCGCGGAAATTGACGTTGGGGCAGCTTCACCCCGTCCGGTATCGGCTCGCGAGACTGGCGGCGTGAACATGGAGACGGGCGGCGTAAAGCCGCCCCTACGGGACACGCCGATTCACGCGGTTACCGACGTGACCGGCTTCGGCCTGCTGGGTCACGCCAAGGAAATGGCCGCAGGCAGCGGCGTGTCGTTCGCATTGGATCACGCCGCGATTGAGTATTTGCCCGGGGCGCTGGAAGCGGCGCGCGAAGGGCATCTGGCCGGCGGGCTGATGAACAATCGCGAATGGCTGGAGGGTTGCGTGGAGTTTGCGGGCGCTGTGGCGGAGGAATACCGCGCGCTGCTCTTCGACCCGCAAACTTCCGGCGGCTTGCTCATTGCGATCGCGTCCGACGCGGTTGAGGCTGCGTTGGCGGCCCTCGCGCAGCGCAACATCGCCGCGCGCCGCATCGGCCGGGTCATCGCGAAAAGCTCGCCGCTCATCCAAGTAGCATAATGGTTGGACGAACCATGCTCGCCTCCCGCACAGTGCGGCTCATCGCGTGCCTGTTGCTATTTGCCGCGTCGCCCTCCGCGCTGGATGCGTGGCGCATGCAACTCGAGGCGCATCGCGAGCGCCGCAACGCCACGCTGCGCAACGACCCCTTCTCACCGCTCGCGCTCGTGCACCGCGAATACTTCGACGGGCGCACGCGGCTGACGATCGGGAGCGGCGAAAAAGCCGATCTGCGGCTTACCGGCGAGGGCATCGCGGTCCTGCATGCCTCGCTGGAAGCGATCGGCGCGACGGCCGCCGCGCGCGCGGAGGGCAGCGACAAACTCACCAAGCTGGGCGACGACAATCTCAATGCCGGCGCGGCCAGTGAAATCGATCTCACCGCCAGCCCGCGCTTCCGCATCGGGCGTTATAATTTTCTGTTTCGTGCCGATGCGCCGGTGCGCGGCGCGGCCATCGAAGTGTACGATTCAAAAGCGCCGTCGCTGGCAGCTTTTCAGGGTCTTGACTACTTTGCGCTGGACGAGCGCTTCGTGGTGCAGGCGCAAGTGCGCCCGCGCAACGCGCCGCCGCAGGTGCAACTTATCGACTCCGCCGGCAATCCGCGCCCGTATTGGATTTACGGCGACCTGCGCTTCTCGATCGAAGGCCAGCCCGTCACCATGGAGGTGTATGCTGCCACGATGGACCGCGACGCGATCAAGCGCTCGGGCTTCATGCTGATCTTCGCCGACGCCACCAGCGGCAAAGAGTCCTATTACGCCGGCCGCTATCTGGACATCGAAGGCAAGCTCAACGGCGACG
>JBOGNS010000172.1:0-4626 GCA_050747305.1 Candidatus Acidiferrales bacterium
CTGTAACGGCGTTTGCGCGCGCGGCGTCCCATACGCAAGCCCAGCCCAAATCTTCCGGAGGCAACCAATGGCAACCGCCAAACAAGTCCCCGCGGTCGACAATCTGATTCAGGACTACCGTCGCGGCCAACTGTCGCGCCGCGAATTTTTTCAGAAGCTGGCCTTCGTCACGGGCAGCATCATCCTTGCGCATGAGATCATGCTCGCGGAAGGCCTGGCCAGCTATTGGGACGCCTACGACTGGCCATCGCAGGAAGGCCAGCAGCCGCCGCCACCCACGCCCACCGAATCGATTGCCGCGGGCGAGAAGCGCCTTCCCGACACCGTGGCGGCCGAATGGGTGACCTATCCCAGCGGCGACGTCAAAGTGAGCGGCTATCTCGCCAAGCCGAAAACCGGCGGGCCGTTTGCGCCGATCATGGTGATTCACGAGAATCGCGGGCTCACCGAATTCGTGCTGGACATCGCACAGCGCTGGGCCGGCGAAGGCTTTATCGCGCTGGCCGTGGACTTTCTCTCGCGCGTCGGCGGCACTGCCAAATTCGATTCCATGCAGGCCGCCGGCCAAGGTATCCGCGGCCTCGAGCGCGCAGGCGTAGTCGCCGACCTGCACGCCTCAGCCGCCTTCCTCGGGGCTCGCAAAGATGCGCGCGAGAATCTGATGGCGGTCACCGGCTTCTGCTGGGGCGGCGGCAACACCTTCAACTTCGCTACGGAAAGCAAAGACCTGGCGTACGCCATGCCGTTCTACGGCCCGCCACCGCCGGTGGAGCGCGCCGAGAATATTTCTTGCCCCATTTTCGGTGTATTTGCCGAGAACGATCAGCGCGTGAATGCCAATCTCGAAGCTTTCGCGGCGAAGATGAAGGAGCTCGGCAAGCCTTTCGACTACAAAGTCTATCCCGGCACCGGCCACGCCTTCATGAATTTCACCGGCACGCGCTACAACGAAGAGCAGGCCCGCGCTGCCTGGGCCGATGTGACCGCGTTTGCGAGGGGCAAAACAAGGTAGGGGCAGGCCCCCGTGCCTGCCCTGGGTGCCAGAGGCGGGCTTCTTTTGGTTGGATTGCGAGGTGCGAAGCTCCAGCTTTGGTTTTTGCTTTGTGCCCCAACGAAGAACTGCGCCTTGCTTCGAAAACAAAGCGGCAGCTCCGCTGCCGCACTCCACATAACTACAGCACGCCTTCGATGGCCTTCACGAAGTTTTCGTGGCTGGTGATGCCGACAAACGTTTTCACCAGCTTGCCATCGCGAGAAAAAATCAGCGTGGTCGGCAGGCCGAACACCGCGAAGTACTGCTGGCTGGCCGCTTCATTGCCGATGATGATGGGGTAGTTGACGCTCATCTCGCGCCCGTCTACGTCGAAGTTCTGTTCCACCAGCCACGGCTCCACCACACTGCGGCCTTCCACATCGAGTGAAACGCCCAGCACTTGAAATCCGCGGTCGGCGTACTGCTCCTGAAAGCCAATGAACCAGGGAATCTCGTACAGGCAGGGCTGGCACCACGTGGCCCAATAATTCAGCAGCACCACTTTGCCCTTGTAAGGCTCGAGGTCGAGCAATCCACCATTCAAATCGGTGACGTGGAAGCCTTCGCCCGCCGCATCGGGTGGCGGGGCCACGCGCTCCAGCCAGCCCGAGCGGTCGGCCACAACCACTAGCGCGACCACCGCTAATGTCAGAATTGCCGCGATAATATTCTTATTCATCTGTCTTTGGATTCCCCTGTCGTCGGCGCGCCGTGATCTCTGCGTTAGATCTTGTTCTCTCGCCGAAAAGACGATCACGCGCCGCTGGTCAGGCTGCGCTCCAGCCACAGCACGACGTCATTCAAAAAGCCGAACTTCCCCGCCAGCCACGTGAGCCGGTTGGCAAACACCAGCGCACCCACCGCCAGCAGGATCATGCCGCTAGCCACTTCCACGGCATGCAGGTGCCGCCGAAAATTTTGATAGAAGCGCAGGAAGCCGCCGATGCCTAACGCCGCCAGCAGAAAGGGAATCGCCAGTCCGGCGGAATAAACTGCGAGCAGAAACACGCCTTGTCCAACTGTCTCCTGCGCCGCGGCCAGCCCCAGCACTGCCGCGAGGATGGGCCCGATGCACGGCGTCCACCCAAAAGCGAATCCGAAGCCCATCAGGAATCCACCGACCAAGCCGGGCTGCCCGCCCAGCTTGTGAAAGCGCACATCGCGGTTCAGCAGGCGCGTCAGCGACGGCCCAAACAGAAAAATCAGCGCAATGGAGAAGAAGTGAATCGCCGTGATATTGCGCGTCAGCGCAGGAAACACATAGACGGCCAGCGCCACCGCCGCCAGCACACCGCCAATCGTCCAGCTTACCGACGGCGTCCATTTCGCCAGCCAGCCAATCAGGTGCAGACCGAACAGCACGATGATCGCGCCGGCCACCGGCGCCAGCAGCGTCTTATTGCGCAGCAGGAATTGCCCCACTGCGCTGGCCGACGCGCCAAAGCTGATGAACACCAGCGAGAATCCCGTCACGAACGCCAGCGACGATGCCAGCAGCGTGCCGCGCGCTCCTTTGCCCTGCTTCAAATCTTCGATGCCCAGCCCGGAGAGCATCGACACGTACCCCGGCACCAGCGGCAGCACGCACGGCGAGAGAAACGACACCACTCCCGCCACAAACGCACCCCAGATTGATACGTCCGTTGTCATCTCTCTCCGGTCTCGAAGTGCATCGTCATAATAGATGTTCCGGGGATGTCGTCGGGTTCATAGCGGGTCATCCCCCATTCGCGCTGCAAGCAGCATGGGCATTTTCGCATATTAGACGAGCGGACCGGGTCGCGGCTTGCGCACTGGCCACCCGAACGCCGTGAATTCGGTAAATTGAGGAGATGTCGATGCCCGTCTACACCTGGTGTTGCACATCGCAACCTTGGAGTCTTGCAGTTCTGAGTTCTGAGTTCTGAGTTCTGAGTTCTGAGTTTATTTAGAGACTCCCGCCGGCATTTGCTCAAGCTTGCGCAGGCCCGACATCTGCCCCTGCGCGGTGGTGTCAAGCACCAGCGGCGTTACGGTGATAAATCCGCGCGCGTGCGCCCACACGTCGGTGCCTTCTTCGTCGTCGGTGAGCGGCCGATAATCCGACCAGAAATAGACACGCCCGCGCGGGCTCCGGCGCCGCTCCCAAATCTGATCATTGGCTTTCAGGCTGAGCCGCGTTACCCGCACGCCTTTGGCTTCGCCCGCCGGCGCATTCACGTTGAGGAACAGGCCGGGCTTGAGCATTCCGTCCGCGCGAAGCCGCTCCACCAGCTTGCGCGTGTACGCGGCTGTCGTATCAAAAGTGCTCTCGCGGCTCACTTCCATGGACACCGCAATGGCGGGAATGCCGGCAATCGCCGCCTCGCGCGCCGCGCCCAGCGTCCCGGAGTAATACACCACGATGCCCAGATTCTCGCCGCGATTGATGCCGCTGATCACCACGTCCGGCTTGCGCGGCAGCAGCGTATCGATGCCCATGCGCGCAGCCGTGGCCGGCGGCGCTTCGACGGCAAACCAGGAAATCCCATTGGGCTGCCTGCGTTCGAATACCGTGATGGGGTCGGAGGTTACGATGCTGTGCCCTTTGCCGCTTTGGTTCTGCGCCGGTGCCGCTACGTAAACAGTGCCCATGCCGTCGAAGGCTTGCGCCAGCGCGCGCAGGCCCGCCGCGTCGTACCCATCGTCGTTCGTCAGCAGGATGACAAACTCGCTCGCCGCCGCCGGCTGTTGCGCCGCGCCCGGCGAAATGGAGACAGCCAACAAGCACAGCACGAGCACAAGCCAGGACCGGCGTGGCTCACGACGCATAGATTGGCCTCCGATTTGAATCGTGGTGGACCCGACAGGCGCGCCGCGCAGGTGCTTTGTTATACCCGCGCCAGCTCCTGATAGAAGTACGCCACCGCCTTGATGCCCCCGAAATAATTCTCCAGCAGCAGATGCTCATTCGGCGCGTGCGCATTTTCATCCGGCAGGCCGAAGCCGATCAGAATGCACGGCACCTTAAAAGTGTCGTACATCTGCGTGACGAAGGGGAACGACCCGCCCTCGCGCATGTACACCGCGCGCCGGCCAAAGCCCTTCTCCAGCGCCTTATGCGCCGCCTCGAAAAACGGATGATCGTAAGGCGCGACCCACGGCTTCCCTGAACTCAGCAACTCGAATTTGCACTCTACGGTTTTCGGCAGCAGCTTGCGGATGTGTTTCTCTACCAGCTTGGCGATTTTCTCCGGCTCCTGATCCGGCACCAGCCGCGTGGAGAGCTTTGCGAACGCTTTCGATGGGATCACCGTCTTCGCTCCCTCGCCGATGTATCCACCCCAGATGCCGTTCAGCTCCATGGTGGGCCGCGTCCATAGTTGCTCGACGATTGAGTAGCCCTTTTCTCCGGTTAGCGCCGGCGCGCCCACCGTCTTCACAAAGTCGCTCTTCTTCCACGGCAGAGAGTTCAGCGCCTTGCGCTCCTTGCTGCCCAGCTTGCGTACCTTGTCATAAAAGCCGGGCACGGTTACGCGGCCATTCTTGTCGTGCAGCTTCGCCACCATTTCGCACAGCGTGGTGATGGGGTTGGGCACCGCGCCGCCGAACACGCCGGAGTGCAGGTCTTGCGC
>JBOGNS010000173.1:0-4807 GCA_050747305.1 Candidatus Acidiferrales bacterium
GGCAAGCACAACCATTGGGTCTTGGCGCGCTTAAGGCCAGGAGTAACCGTGGCGCAAGCCCAGTCGGAACTGGACGCGATTGCCAAGCGGCTGGAGCAGCAGATGCCTCGCGCCAACACGGATCATCAGGTCAAAGTGATGCCGCTGCGCGAAGCGCTGGTGGGCGACATTCGCCCGGCGCTGTATTTGCTGATTGCGGCCGTCGGATTCGTAATGCTGATTGCCTGCGCCAACGTCGCCAACCTGCTGCTCACGCGCGCGGCGGGCCGACAGAAGGAGCTGGCGCTGCGCAGTGCGCTGGGCGCAAGCCGGCTTCGGCTAATTCGCCAAGTACTGGTGGAAAGCATGATGCTGGCGGGAATCGGGGGCGCGGCGGGGCTGCTGCTTGCGGCGTGGGTGATTGATTTGCTGCCGCGCTTGCTGCCGCGCGCGCAGGTTCTGAGTTCCCCGCTGTTCGAGACCACACGCATGGATGGCCCGGTGCTGGCTGTGGCCTTCCTGCTGTCGCTGCTGACAGGCGTCCTCACCGGCGTGGCGCCTGCGATTCGCAGCTCGAGGCCCAGACTCACGGAATGGCTGGGTGAGGGCAGCCGCATATCCGAGAGCGTCGGACGACGGCGGCTGCGGTCAATACTGGTAGCTGCGGAGGTGGCGCTGGCATTGATGCTGCTGGTGGGCGCCGGGCTGATGATCAACAGCTTCCTGCGACTGACGGCGGTGAACCCGGGCTTCAGCACGAGCCAGGTGCTGGTGGCGCCGGTGACCCTGAGCGGCGCGAAGTATGCGCAGGCGGGACAGCGCCGCGCTTTTTATGACGAACTCCTTGCGCGCCTGCATGGTTTGCCCGGCGTAGATGCGGCCGGCGCGACCTCGAATCTGCCGCTGGGCGGCACGGACAACTGGATGCCCTTTGCCATCGAGGGGCGGCCGGCGCCGCCTCCCGGCCAGGAGTTGAATGCGCCGTTTCGCGTGGTGACACCGGATTACTTCCGCGCGCTCAAGATTCCCTTGCGCAGAGGGCGCTTCTTCAACGATGCGGACCGGCGCATCTCGGTGCCGCTGATTCGCTGGTTTCCGCAGCAGCCGAATCCTGCGAACTTCGAGCAGCCGCAAGCCATGCCGGCAGCCATCATCAGTGACGCGGCTGCGCGGCAGTACTGGCCGGGGGAAGACCCCATCAGCAAACGTATTCGCGTGCTGTTCAGCCCGGAGCTGACCATCGTGGGTGTGGTCGGCGACATCAAGCACAACGCGCTGAATGCGCCATCCTACCCGCACATTTACTTGCTGCATTCACAGGAGCCGAGAAATTCGCTTACGTTTGTGGTGCACACGTCGGTGCCGCCGCTGCAACTGGCCCGGGCGGTGCGCGACCAGGTGCGCGCGCTGGATGCCGGCCTGCCGGTCACGGTGCGGCTGATGGATGAAGTCTTCTCCGAGTCGGTGGGCCAGCATCGCTTTTACGCGCTGCTGGTTGGTGTGTTTGGTGCGATGGCGATGTCGCTGGCAGTGGTGGGAATTTTCGGCGTGGTTAGTTACACGGCGGCGCAGCGCACGGCGGAGATCGGGGTGCGCATGGCGCTCGGTGCGCAGCGGCGGGACATTTTGCAACTCATCGTCGGTCAGGGCATGCGCCCGATTCTTACCGGAGTAATGATTGGCGCCGGGGGTGCGCTGGCGGTAACGCAATTCATCGAGAAGCTGTTGTACGGCGTGCGGCCGGCGGACCCGCTCACGTTTGCGAGTGTCGCGTTACTGCTAACGGCGGTGGCGGCGCTGGCGTGCTATTTACCGGCGCGGGGCGCGGCGCGAATTGATCCGCTGGTGGCGCTGCGCCACCAGTAGGCGGAGATCAGGGAGGAGGACCTCGTGGGAAACTTTCTTCAAGACCTGCGATTTGCTTCGCGTATGCTGCGGAAGAATCCCGGCTACGCCGTGCTGGCGGCGGTGGTGCTGGCTCTCGGTATTGGCGTCAACACCGCCATTTTTAGCGTGGCCGACGCTTTCCTCAATAAGCCCGGCAATGTGCCCGACCCTCGCGGACGCGTGATGGTGATGGAGCGGCGCACCGGCAGTTTCTCGAATTGGAACAGCGTGGCCCCGGCGAACTTCTCGGATTGGCAGGAACAGTGCAAATCCATCGAGAGCTGGGGCGCCTCGATGTGGTACACCGCCAACATTTCCAGCGACGGCGCCACGCCCGAGCAGGTGCAGGGCTTCCAGGTTGATACCGGCTTCTTCAGCACACTCGCCGCGAGGCCGCACATCGGCCGCACCTTCGTGCCGGAAGAGATGGTGGTTGGGCGCGACCAGGTGGTGGTGCTCGGTTATGGCCTGTGGCAGCGCCGGTTCGGCGGCGAATCGAGCATCCTGGGCCGTGACATCAAGGTCGAGGGGCGCCCGCAAACCGTAATTGGTGTGATGCCGAAGGAGTTCGACTTCCCCAAAACGGCTGAGCTGTGGATGCCGCTGGCGATGACTGACGACGATCGCAAAAGCCGCACACGCCATGCGCTGCATGTGGTGGGGCGGATGAAGCCGGGAGTTAGCGAAGAGCAAGTGCGCGCCGAGATGGAGACCATCGCGAAGCGGCTCGCGGAAGCCTACCCTGACTCGAACCGCGGCTGGGGCGTGCGCGTGCTGAACATCCGCGATTACCTCATCGGGGACCTCACGCGCAGTTATACGCAACTGCTGCTGGGCGCGGTGGGCTTTGTGCTGCTGATCGCCTGCGCCAACGTGGCCAACCTGCAACTGGCGCGCTCGAGCGGCCGGCGAAAAGAGATTGCCGTGCGGGTTGCGCTGGGGGCCAAGCGCGGGCGCGTGGTGCGGCAGTTGCTCACCGAAAGCGTGCTGGTTTCTCTGGCGGGGCTGGGGCTGGGGTTGCTGCTGGCGCTGTGGAGCATCGAGCTGATCCTACGTGGGATGCCGCATGACGTGGCGCGCTTCGTTGCCGGCTGGCACCAGATCCAGCTCGACTGGCGCGCCGTGGCCTACGCGTTTGCGGTGGCCGTGGGCGCGGGAATTGTGGCGGGCCTGGCGCCGGCATTGCAGACGGCGCGCACGGACGTGAACGAAGTCCTGAAGGAGGGGTCGCGTGGGGCGACCGCCAGCCGTGCGCGGCATCGGCTGCGCAGCGCCCTGGTGGTGGCTGAGGTAGCGGCGGCGCTGGTGCTGCTGGTTGGCGCGGGGTTGATGGTGCGCGGCGTGCGCAATCTGGTGGATGATAACCGCGCGTTCGAACCGGAGTCGCTGCTCACCTTTATGGTGAATCTGCCTGACCAGCCCTATGGTGGTTCAGCGCGGCGCATTGCATTTTACGATGCGGTGCTGGAGAGGCTGAAAACCGTTCCCGGCGTGCAGTCCGCCGGACTCGCGCGCAGCGTGCCCTATGCCGACAACGGCAGCAGCACCTCGTTCAGCGTGGAAGGCCAGCCTGCCGAGGCTGGTGAACACCGCTGGGCCGACTACCAATCGGTGAACGAAGAGCACTTCAAAACCATGCCCATCGCGTTGCTCGACGGTCGCTACGTGAACGAAAGCGACGCTGCGGATACACAGCCCGTGGTGGTAATCAGCAAGCGCATGGCGGAGCGCTTTTGGCCCGGGCGCAGCGCGATCGGCCAGCGCATCAAGCTGGGCACGGAGCAGTCCGATGCGCCGTGGCTCACGGTGGTGGGCGTGGTGCAGGACGTGAAGACACACTTTTTTTCGCGCGAGGCGAACCTCGCGGTGTATCGGCCGTACCGGCAGTCGGCCTCACAGATCATGCAGTTCGCACTGCGCGTCGAAGGCGACCCGCTATCCTATGCGCCGGCCATCCGGTCGCTAGTCACATCGGTTGACGCGGATATGCCCATCTATGAGGTGAAGACCCACGCGCGCGTGATCCACGAAACCCTGCTCGGGCTGAAATACGTGGCCAGCATGCTGAGCGTGATCGGCGTGATGGCGCTGGTGCTATCCAGCGCGGGCATCTACGGCGTGATGGCGTATGCGGTGAGCGAACGCACGCATGAGATCGGCGTGCGCATGGCGCTGGGCGCGCGGGCCGCCGACGTGCTGCGTATGGTGCTGGCGCGCGGTTTGCTGCTCACAACTTGCGGGCTGGCGATTGGGGGGGTGCTGTCGGTGCTGCTGGCGCGCGCGATTGCGGGTTTGCTGTTCGGCGTGGGCGCAACCGACTTTGCCACGTTTGGCTTGGTGGTAGGCGGGCTGGCGGCGGTGGCGCTGCTGGCCTGCTGGATTCCGGCAACGCGCGCCACCCGCGTGGACCCGATGATCGCGTTGCGCTACGAGTGAAACTCAGAACTCAGAACTCAGAACTCAGAACTCTGAACAAGCTCACAGTCGACAGCTAACAGTGGAAGGCTGCTTCGGGTCACGGATCAGCATTGACGGACACAGCTAGAACGAGGAAAAAGGCAAGAGGCAAAAGGAAAAAGGAAAAGAGAGAGAAAGAGGAAACAAAAAAGAGAAAACGAGAAAGCGACCAACAAAAAGAGAAAAGGGAGAGGAGAACAGAGAAAAGGAGAACGGAGGGAGCCAACATTTGGCTGACAGATGTTCGGTTGCCCCACCATTTCCATTTTCCACTTTCCATTTTCCTGAACTTGAGCCGTGTGGACCTGTGTTCATCTGTGGCCGAAGGGCCGGTGAACGGAGTCGCTTTCGAGGTCACGATGAAGAACCTTGCGCTGGACCTGCGCTACGCGGTTCGCATGCTGCTGAAGAATCCGGGCTTCATGACGGTGGCGGTGCTGACACTTGCCCTGGGGATTGGCGCCAACACCGCTCTCTTCAGCGT